>NZ_JALNUM010000074.1:0-33130 GCF_026540795.1 Methylobacterium sp. GC_Met_2 | reverse complement strand
GGGAGGGGAGAGTTGGAGACTACTGGTACCCCTTCGGGAACGGATCCGGCTTGATCAGCTCCGGGCTCGTATAGACGATCTCGAACTGGCCATCCGGCTTGGCCTTGCCGACGCGGGTCTTCGACCAGAGGTGGTGGTTCTCGTCGATCCGGACGTAGCCTTCCGGCGCACCCTTGAACTCGATGCCGGGCGAGGCCGCCACCACCTTGTCGACATCGAACGAGCCGGCCTTCTCGCAGGCCATCTTCCACAGGTACGGCCCGAGATAGGCGGCCTGGGTGACGTCACCGATCACGGTCTTCTCGCCCCACATCTTCTTGAAAGCGGTGACGAAGGCCTTGTTGTTCTCGTTCTCGATCGACTGAAAGTACTTCATGCACGCATAGGCGCCGGCGATGTTCTCGCCGCCGATGCCGTCGATCTCGTCCTCGGTGACCGAGATCGTCATCAGCACCTGCTTCGACAGGTCGATGCCCGCCGCCTTGAGCTGCTTGTAGAACGCCACGTTCGAGCCGCCGACCACGTCGGCGAAGATCACCTTCGGCTTGGTCAGCTTGATCTTGTTGATCACCGAGTTGAACTGGGTGTGGCCGAGCGGGAAGTACTCCTCGCCGACGACCTTGCCCTTGAGCACGTTCTCGACGTGCTTGCGGGCGATCTTGTTGGAGGTGCGCGGCCAGATGTAGTCCGAGCCGATGAAGTAGAAGCTGTCGCCGCCCTTCTCCTTGTGCACCCAGTCGAGGCCGGCGAGGATCTGCTGCGTCGCCTCCTGGCCGGTGTAGAAGACGTTCTTCGACTGCTCCAGGCCCTCGTAGAAGGTCGGGTAGTAGAGCAAGCCGTTGTACTGCTCGAAGACCGGCAGCACCGCCTTGCGCGAGGCCGAGGTCCAGCAGCCCATAACGGCGGCGCAATGGTCATTGACGAGGAGCTTCTTGGCCTTCTCGGCGAAGGTCGGCCAGTCGGAGGCGCCGTCCTCCTGGATGATCTTGATCTTGCGGCCGAGCACGCCGCCGGCCTCGTTGATCTGGGCGATCGCGAGTTTCTCCGCTTCCTGCGCCCCCGTCTCCGAGATCGCCATGGTGCCGGTGATCGAGTGCAGGATGCCAACCGTCACCTCGGTGTCGGTCACGGCGAGGCCGGTGGTGTTGACCGTCGCGGTCGGCGTCGCGGCCCAGGCCGCGCGCGGCATCAGCGCCAGCGCCGGTGCGCCGGCCAGCCCCATGAGCAGCCTGCGCCGCAGCGGGGAACGCAAGCCGTGATCGGTGTCGTCTGCCATCTGCCTGACCCTGTGGGCGTCCGGGTCTTGAGAGGCGGCCCGGATCGACGAGCGCAGGCTAGGGCGGCTGTTGCGGTGCGGCCTATACGCGATTTTGCGTATGGCGATACTCTTGCATGCGCTGCACCATCGCGGCGGAACAGTGTGAGGTCATGCCGGTCTTGGGCGCGAGCAACATAAGTGCCGCGCGAATACGGGGGTGTTCGTGCGCGCGCGGGCTCGCGGTGTCATGACCGCTGTGCAGCGCATCATCCCGATCCGCCGGGATTACAACCGCTTCGTCGCCGACGAGACCCTGGAAGATTATGCGCTGCGCTTCACCGCCAAGAAGGCGCGGCGCTGGACCGGGTTCGAGGTGGCGCAGACGGCGCTGGGCTCGGTCTCTTTCCTGGCGCTGGAGGCGATCGGCGGCACGCTCGCCCTGACCGCGGGCTTCCCCAATACGCTCGCGGCGGTGCTGCTCGTCGGTTTGATCATCTTTGCTACGGCTGTGCCCATTACGGTCTACGCCGCACGCTACGGCGTCGACATGGATCTGCTGACCCGCGGCGCCGGGTTCGGCTATCTCGGCTCGACCGTCACGTCGCTGATCTACGCGAGCTTCACGTTCCTGTTTTTCGCCATCGAGGCGGCGATCATGGCGCTGGCGATGCAGCTCTGCTTCGGGCTGCCCCTCGGTGTCGGCTACCTGCTCTGCGCGGGCGCCGTGATTCCCCTGGTGGTCTACGGGATCCGCCTGATCAGCCGGTTCCAGATCTGGTCGCAGCCGCTCTGGATCGCCCTCAGCCTGCTGCCGCTCGTCTTCGTAGCCGCCCAGGGGGCGGAGCCGCTGCGCGCCTTGGTGCGCTTCCCGGGCCTCGACGGCGATGTCGGCTTCGATCTCGCCCGGTTCGGGCTCGCCACCGGCGTCCTGCTGGCACTCCTCGCGCAGGTCGGCGAGCAGGTCGACTTTTTGCGATTTGTCCCCGAACCGAAGGATCCGCGCGATCGTCGCTGGTGGCTCGCGGTGCTCTCCGGCGGCGCCGGCTGGATCCTGCCGGGCATGCTCAAGATCCTGCTGGGCGCCGCGCTGGCGGTGCTCGCACTCGGTCACGGCGTGCCGCCCGAGCACGCCGCCGAGCCGACCCGCATGTACGCGATCGCCTTCGGTTATCTGACCGGGGAGGGGAGCCGGGCGGCGCTGCTGCTGACCGGACTGTTCGTGCTGGTCTCGCAGCTCAAAATCAACCTGACCAACGCCTATGCCGGCTCGATCGCGTGGTCCAACTTCTTCTCGCGGCTGACCCACAGCCATCCGGGGCGGGTGGTGTGGCTGGTCTTCAACGTCGCCATCGCGCTGCTGCTGATGGAGCTCGGGATCGACAAGACGATCGAGAGCACGCTGCCGCTCTATGCCGCGGTGGTCTCGGCCTGGGTCGGGGCGCTCGCCGCCGACCTCGCGGTGAACAAGCCGCTGGGCCTCTCGCCGCCCGGCATCGAGTTCAAGCGGGCGCATCTCTATGCGGTGAACCCCGTGGGCACCGGCGCCATGGTGCTGGCGCTCGCCCTGGGCGGGCTCGCCTATACCGGGCTTCTCGGCCACCTGCTCCAGCCCTTCGCACCGCTGCTCACGCTCGCGACCGCCTTCGCCGCCGCCCCGGCGATCGCCTGGGCCACGGCGGGGCGCTGGTATCTCGCCCGCACGCCGCAGACCGATTGGCCTTCGTCGGAGGTGGTCTGCCGCGTCTGCGAATTGCCCTTCGAGGGCGAGGACATGGCCCATTGCCCGGCCTATGACGCGCCGATCTGCTCCCTGTGCTGCTCGCTCGACGCCCGCTGCGGTGACCTGTGCAAGCCGCACGGCCGGCTGGAGGTGCAGGCGCAGGCAGCCGTCGCCCGGATCCTGCCCGGCCGTACCGCCGCCTGGATCGGCGCGCCGCTCGGCCGCTACCTCGCGGTGATGCTGACGCTGTGCGCGGTGATCGGCCTGATCCTCGGCATCGTCCATGCCAGCGCGACGATCGCGCATCCGGAGCACCGCGCGTTCCTGCGCGACGCGCTGACCAGCGTGTTCTTCACCCTGGTGGTGATCCTCGGCGTGGTGGCGTGGCTGTTCGTGCTCGCGCAGGAGAGCCGTGGCGTCGCGCAGGCCGAGACCATGCGCCAGACCGCCCTCTACGAGGCCGAGATCGCTGCCCACAAGGTCACGGACGCCAAGCTGCAGGAGGCCAAGGAGCGGGCGGAAGCCGCCAACCAGGCCAAGAGCCGCTACGTAATCGGGATCAGCCACGAGCTGCGCACGCCGCTCTCCACCGTGCTGGGCTATGCCCAGCTCCTCGAATCCGATCCCGCGATTCCGGCCCACCGGCTCAATGCGATCCGGGTGATCCGGCGCAGCGGCCAGCACCTGTCCGGCCTGATCGACGGTCTCCTCGACATCTCCCGCATGGAGGCCGGGCGTCTCCAGATCCACCGCGACGAGGTCCGGCTCGCCGACTTCCTCGATCAGCTCGTCGACATGGTCCGCCTCCAGGCCCGGGAGGCCGGGCTGGAGTTCCGGTTCGCACGGCCCGAGATCCTGCCGGCCGTCGTCGCCACGGACGAGAAGCGCCTGCGGCAGGTGCTGCTCAACCTCCTGTCGAACGCCATCAAGTTCACGGAGGCCGGCACGGTCTCGCTGGACCTGAGCTATCGCAGCCAGATCGCCGTGTTCACGATCCGCGATACCGGCCCCGGCATCCCTGAGGCGGATCTGGCGCGGATCTTCGAGCCCTTCGAGCGCGGCTCGACGCCCGCCGCCCGCAGTACGCCGGGGACGGGTTTGGGGCTGACCATCGCCAATCTGCTGGCGCAGCTGCTGGGCGGCGAGATCACCATCGCGGCGGCGCCCGGCGGCGGCACGCAGGCGCGGCTGCGGCTGATGCTGGCTTCGGTGGCCGAGCCCATGCCGGTCGTCCTGCCAGCCCCCGCCGAACCGCCGGAACGGGCCTATGCGGGCGCCCGCCGCACCGTCCTCGTGGCCGACGACGACAGTGCGCACCGCGCCCTGATGCGGGCGATCCTGGAACCGCACGGGATCGCCGTGCTGGAGGCCGGCTCAGGGACCGAATGCCTGGCGGCGGTCGCGGCCGGCGGGATCGACCTGATCCTCCTCGACATCGCCATGCCGGGGATGAGCGGCTGGGCGGTCGCCGCGGCCCTGCGGGCCGCAGGCCATGCCGGCCCGATCGCCATGATGTCGGCCAACGTCCACGAGATCAGCCCCGTACGCGGCGACGACGCACCCCACGACGCGATCTTCGCCAAGCCCTTCGACCTGCGCGACGTGATGGAGCGCGTCGGCAAGCTGTTGCGGCTGGAATGGACCGGCGCGGCCGCCCTTCCGCGCGAGCCCGTCGTGACCCTGGAGGCACCCGGGCCGGAGCAGATCGGCGAATTGCTGCGCCTCGGGCGGATCGGTCACATCCGGGCTATCGAGGCAACGCTCAGCCGGATGGAGGCGGAGGCATCGGCGCCCCCGGCCTTCGTGGCGCAGATGCGCGGGCTGGTGGAGGGCTACGACCTGCGCCGCTACCTGTCGGTGCTGCAGGGGCTCGCCCGCAATGGCTGAGACACCGAGCCGGCCAAATCGGGACATCGTCCTGGTGGTCGACGATTCCCCGGACACGTTGAGCTTCCTCACCGAGGCGATCGAACGGTCGGGTGCCACCGTGCTGGTGGCGGTGGGCGGTGACCTCGCCCTGGCGCTGGTGGACGAGATCACCCCCGACGTGATCCTGCTCGACGCCGTGATGCCGGGGCTGGACGGGTTCGAGACCTGCCGCCGGCTCAAGGCCAAGCCGCAGCTCGCGGGCGTGCCGGTGATCTTCATGACGGGTTTGAGCGAGACCGAGCACATCGTGCAGGGCTTGAGCGCGGGCGGGATCGACTACGTCACCAAGCCCATCGCTCCGGACGAGATCCTGGCCCGAATCCGCGTGCATCTGGCGAGCGCCCGCGCCGCGCAGAGCGCTCGGGCGGCCCTCGACACCGCGGGTCGGACCCTGTTCGCCGTCGCGGAGGACGGGACCGTGCTGTGGTCGACGCCGCAGGCCGGGCGGCTGCTCGCCGGTCTCGTCGCCGATCCCTCGGGTGTCTTCGTCCTGCCCTTGCGGTCCCGCGACTGGCTGCGGGGCTGCCTCGCCGGGGCGGCCGCGCCCTTGACGCTGACCGATCGCGACGGGGCGGCCATCGCCCTGAGCTTCATCGGCCGCACGTCGGACGAGGTCCTGCTCCGGCTGTCGCGGGAGGAGCCCGCTCTGGGGGTCGAACGGCTTCGGGCGCGCCTGCCGATCACCGGCCGGGAGGCGGAGGTGCTGCTCTGGCTCGCGCGCGGCAAATCGAGCCGCGATATCGGCGAGATCCTGGGGTTGAGCCACCGGACCGTCACCAAGCATCTCGAAGGCATTTACGCCAAGCTCGGCGTGGAGAACCGGACCGCGGCCTCGATCATCGCGGCCCGCCATCTTCAGGATTGAGTGGCACCGTGATCCCCATCTTGTCCACAGGCGTCGCGCCCCGGCGAAACGCCTTGGTAAGCGCGGGCGCGCCAGGGTTCCTGCTCAGATCGACCAGCCGAGCCGGATGCGATGATGACCTGCCAGCAACTCGCCGAGGAACTGAAGCGGATCGCCACAACGCAGGTCAGCGACATCACCCGTGCGGTCAAGGAAGGCCAGAAGTCGATCGCGCTGAACGAGGTGCGCGACATGGCCCGCCGCCTCGAACTCCTGGCCGAGGCCTTCGATCCGAAACCGGCCGCTGAGGCCGCCGAGGCCGCCGAAGGCGCGCAGGCGGCCTGACGCGCAGATTCGGCCCTCACCGGGAGCCCCCATGATCCACGCTCACTTCACGATCCGTTTCGGGCAATCCTCGCTGCCGGCGTCGGCCGTGCAATGGGTCGCCGACGCGGAGGCCGCCCGGGCCGCTGCCCGCACCGTCGTGCAGGGCCTGATGCGCCAGCACGGCGGCGATTCCCGGCTGCTCGCAGCCACTATGGTGATCACTGACGCGGCCGGTTCGACGCTCTTGGAGATCCCGTTCTTCGACGCGCTGTACATGCCGGTCGAGCCGGTGGCCGATCCGGATCGACGCACGCGGCGCATCGCGCCGCCATCGCGCCTGGGCGCGGCCCTGCGCCCGCTCCGAAGGCTCGCCGGCGCGATCGGCGCACGCCTTCAGCCGCCGCACGGGCCTTCGGTGGATTCGCGCTTCTCGGCGTAAGACCGAAAAGCGGCCGAGCAACTTACTCCAGCGCGAGGACCCACTTTTAATTATCCGGGTCGGAGATCGTCGCTCGTGACGGAGCGTATCGGCCCTCTCTCGCACGGGCGACCGGTTGTCTACATCGGTCTTGGATAGGGCAGACGGGCGGCCGCGCATTTCCTTCCCCCGCAAAGGGGGGAGGTAGGGCGCGTGTCACAGCCAGACGGTGATTTGTGAATATCGTAGTCGTCATGGGCGAGGGGACTCGCGTCCGTCGATTTGGCGATGACGTACGCTAAGACTTGAAACCCGTGTCGCTTGTCGCTGGCAGAGGGGGCCAGGAGAGCGCGCCTCAAAAGCCGGATTGCCGTCCCCCGGAACAACCGTTCAGAGATCCCGCACCACAAAGCCCCGCGCAGCGAGCCGCTCCGATAGGATGCGCCGGTGGCAGACGGACGGATCGCGTTCAAAGCACAGCAGGCAGAGCGGTGCCGCCTCGGCCATCGCCGACAGCTCGTCGAGGGCCGTTTGCCCGGCGGCGGTGTCGAGCACCTCCTCACAGTAGATCCGGCGCAGCAGCGCCGCATCCCCCGCCCGGGCCGCCTGCCGGCCGGATTTCGGCGTGCCGAGGCTGCGCAGGTGGGTGTAGCCCAGGCCGGCCTCCTGCAGCGATGCCGCGAGCACGCTCTTCGAGAATCCGCGCTTGCGCGAATTCGCCACCGCTCGGACATCCGCCAGCACGCCCACCCCGGCATCGCGCAGGATGCCGCCGAGCTGCTCCGAATCCAGGCCTTCGTACCCTATGGTGAAGATTTGCTTGCTCACGGCGGTGTCACCGAACTCGCATTGCGGAACCGGCACTTAGCCGGGCGTCATCCTGTGCAACACCCCTGGATCCCCTGCGTATGTCACGGCAATGCAACGCGTCTCGGAATTCCGCCGCAATGATCGCAAAGGTCCGTTAACTGCGCTGGGGCCATCGATTACGCCTGTCTTTGGCGCTTCTTCGGTGGCGGGCTCAACACTGATGTCGCGAATTGCTCAGCTCTCGCGCGCTTCCTTCCTCGGCGACGCGCTTGGCGTGACCGAGCGCCTCAAGGCGGCCCGCCGGCTCGCCGGCCGGTTCGCCGCGGCGGCGATTCTCGCCGGCCTGGCGGCCTGCGCTTCGAACAACGACTTCTATCCAACCAAGGGCGATGCCAAGCCCCATCCCGGTGTGGCCAAGGCCAAGCTCCATCCGATCCAGGGCATCGACATCTCCAAGTGGCAGGGCAACGTCGATTGGGCGTCCGTCCGGGCCTCCGGCACCCAGTTCGCCTTCATCAAGGCGACCGAGGGCGGCGACCACATCGATGAGCGGTTCCGTACCAACTGGGACGGCGCGGCCCGGGCCGGCGTGCCGCGGGGCGCCTACCATTTCGTGTTCTGGTGCCGCTCGGCCAAGGAGCAGATGGACTGGTTCAAGCGGAACGTCCCGAACGATCCCACCGCCCTGCCGCCGGTGCTGGACGTCGAGTGGAACGGCCATTCCCAGACCTGCCCGAAGAAGCTGCCGCGGGCGCAGGCCCTGGCGATGGTCACCGAGATGCTGGAAGAGATGGAGCGCTATACCGGCAAACGCCCGATCATCTACACCGACATCACCTTCCACAAGGACGTGCTTGAAGGCGAGCTGCCCGACTACCCGCACTGGCTGCGCTCCACCGCGGCGGAGCCGGAGCAGCGGTTCGTCAACCGCAAATGGATGCTGTGGCAGTTCACCTCCACCGGCCGGGTTCCGGGCGTGCGGGGCGACGTCGACCGTAACGCCTTCTACGGCACACCCTCTGACTGGGCGTCGTTCCTGACGACCGATTGCGATCCGCGAGAGCACAAGCGCCTGTCGGAACAGGGACTTTGCACCGACAAGTAACGTCGCTGATCAATTGCCAATGTAGGTTAGTTCAGCATCGGGCAGCGAGGGCTATGCGTGGGAGCCCGGTCAAGACTGGGCGCACCTGAGAGGATTCTTTCGGGAGCGATTGATCTTAGATTGTCCCCGCCCGATGCCAATCGAAAGTGCCGGCCCCACGGGCAATCTGCTGCTGGATGCACTCTCGGACCCGGATCGGGCGCTGATCGCACCGCATCTGGAGCGAACCCCCTACGCCCGCGGTGAGACGGTCTTCGAGGCCGGTGCGGCGGTCACGCACGTCATCTTCCCCTGCCGCGATACGATCCTGGCGCTGGTCGTGACCACCCGGGACGGGCGGACCGCCGAGACCGCCATCATCGGCAATGATGGGGCCGCCGGCGCGCTCGTCGGCGGGGGGCGCGTACCGGCCTTCGCCAAGGGGATGGTGCAGATCGGCGGTTCGGTGCTGCGCCTCGAAGCCGACCGGCTGGAGGAAGCGACCGGCCGATCCGCATCGGTGCACGATCTGTTCGTGCGCTATGCCGATTGCTTCGTCGCGCAGTTGCTGCAGATTGCGGCCTGCAACGCGCTTCACCCGATCGAGCAGCGCTGCCTCCGCTGGTTTCTCACGATCCAGGACAGGATCGAGGGCGACACGCTCCCGGTCACCCACGAGCTCCTGGCCGCAATGCTCGGGGTCCAGCGCACGTATCTGACCCGCATCCTGCGGGTGCTTCAGGAGCAGGGCCTGATCCGCGTCGGGCGCGGGCGGATCACGGTCCTCGACCGGGCGGCCGTCTCGGCCAGTGCCTGCGAGTGCCATGACCGCCTGCGGATCCGCTGCGAGACGGTGCTGGGGGCGGTGTACGGCTCGGAGAGCCGCGCAGCCATCGCCGCGACGGACGGCTAGAGAGGCGGCCGATCGCGCCGCAGCACGGTCCGCGACAATCTTGTGCCGGTGGGCTCGGAAGCCGCGGAGAGCGCCCCGTTTCGTTGGGGCGCTGATGCTCTCGCTTCAGGCCGTCTTGCGCTCCAGAACTTCGATCAGCGCGCCGTCCGGACCCTCCACGAAGGCGATGCGCAGGCCCGGTCTGCGCTCCGTGATCCCGGTGCGGATCGGAACGCCGCGCGCTTCGAGATCGGCCATCGCCGCGTCGAGATCGTCGACGCGCAACCCGACATGCTCGAGCCCGAGGCAGGGCGTCGGCCCGGCCGGTGCGGTCTCGGCCGGGGCCTGCTCGATGAACACGCTCAGCCCGCCGAGATCGAGGACGACCCGCTGCACCGGATCGCCGCCGACGCGCTTCACCTCCCGCGCCCCGAAGGTCTCGACATAGAAAGTCGCGGCCCGCATCGCGTCGCGGCTGCGCAGATGGATGTGGTCGCAGGCGTAGTGCATCGGGGCCTCAACTCCTCGCGATTCGGCCTCGGGACCGGCTGTCTTGCAGCCTTCGACCCGGCAGGATGGCGACGTTATGCACCTTCTGCCTCCGCGGCGATGGGCACCGCTTGACGTCCCGCGCGAACCCGCAGACTTTCGCCGCCAGCACCGTTGCAGGTATGCAACAGCCTTCCCACATCCGGGTGGAATTCCCACACCGCACAGCCAAGAGTTCCATGCGCAATCCCTACGACGTGCTGGGCGTGGCCAAGGGGGCGAGCGAGGCCGACATCAAGAAGGCCTATCGCAAGCTCGCCAAGGACTTCCACCCCGACCGCAACAAGAACGACGTGAAGGCCAAGGACCGGTTTTCCGAGGCGAATTCGGCCTACGAGATCCTGGGCGACGCCGAGAAGCGCAAGCAGTTCGACCGCGGCGAGATCGACGCCGACGGGAAGCCGCGCGCGACCGGGTTCGAAGGGTTCGGCGGTGGACGGGGCGGTGGATTCGATTTCGAGGGCATGGCCCGCAGCCGGCAGGGCGGCATGGGCGGTGGCATGGCCGGCGGGATGGGCGAGGACATCTTCTCGCACATCTTCGGCGAGGCGTTTCGCGCGGGTGGCGCCGGGCCCGGCGGCCAGCGCGGCACGCCCAAGGGCGACGACGTCGCCGCCGAACTGGCCGTGACTCTCGAGCAGGTCGCCAGCGAGGAGAAGCTGCGCCTCTACCTGCCCACCGGGCGGGAGGTGGACGTGGTCATCCCGCGGGGGATGGTCGACGGCCAGACCATCCGGCTGCGCGGCCTGGGCCAGAGCGCGGGACCGCGCGGCGAGCCGGGCGATGCGCTGCTGACCATCCGGATCCGACCGCATCCGCGCTTCACCGTGGACGGATCGGACCTGCGCACCACCGTGGACGTGGCTCTGGAGGATGCCGTACTCGGCGGCACGATTCGCGTGCCGACGCTGACCGGCGCCGTCGAGATGCGGATCCCGTCGATGACGAGTTCGGGCCGAACCTTCCGCCTGCGCGGCAAGGGCCTGCCGCGCAAGGACGGGAGCGCCGGCGACCTGTTCGCCACCACGGCCATCGTCCTGCCCGAGGGCGAGGATGCGGCCTTGATGGAATTCGCCCGGTCACGGCGCGGCGCGAAGGCCGCATGAGGCGGGCCGGACTTCCGTCGCCGGGCGGCCTCCGCTAAGGAGGCCCCCCGGCTCCGTGAGGGGCCGCGCGGCTTCGGGATCGATCATGGCGGAACACGGGCAGGGCCTTCTGGCGGGCAAGCGGGGCATCGTCCTGGGTGTCGCCAACAACCGCTCGATCGCCTGGGGCATTGCCCGCAGTGCCCGCGCTCACGGGGCGGAACTGGCCTTCACCTATCAGGGCGACGCCCTGCGCAAGCGCGTCGAGCCCCTGGCCAAGGAACTCGACGCCCACGTCATCGGCCATTGCGACGTGACCGACTCGTCGACGATCGACGCCGTGTTCGAGGAAGCCGCACGGGTCTTTCCCGAGGGCATCGATTTCGTGGTCCACTGCATCGCTTTTTCCGACAAGGACGAGCTGACCGGCCGCTACATCGAGACCTCGGAGGACAACTTCACCAAGTCGCTCCTCGTCTCGTGCTACTCTTTCACGGCCGTGGCTCAGCGTGCCGAGAAGATCATGCGGTCGGGCGGCTCGCTCGTGACGCTGACCTATTATGGCGCCGAGAAGTGGATGCCGCACTACAACGTGATGGGCGTCGCCAAGGCGGCTTTGGAAGCCTCGGTGCGTTACCTCGCGGCCGATCTCGGACCGAAGAACATCCGCGTCAACGCGATCTCGGCCGGCCCGATCAAGACGCTGGCCGCCTCGGGAATCGGCGATTTCCGCTACATTCTGAAGTGGAACGAGTACAATTCGCCCCTGCGGCGGACCGTGACCATCGGTGAGGTCGGTGAGACGGCAGCCTACCTGGTCTCCGACATGGCGGCCGGCATGACCGGCGAGATCCTGCACGTGGATGCGGGTTACCACGTCGTCGGCATGAAGAACCCGGATGCACCGGACCTGACCCTCGACAAGGATTGAGGGTCGGCGCCGGGCGGATCGCGACAGCCTCACTCTTCGTCGTCCGCCTCGGCGAACTCCCCGGACAGCTTCAACCCCGCGATCCATGTCTCGCCATCGCGTTTGATCACGGTGCGCGGCTGCGCGCCACCAAACTGCGCGACTCCCGCGGCCAGGCGCTCGGAATGCGTCACCAGCCAGATCTGCGTCCGCTCGGCCGCACGGGCGATCAGCTGGGCCAGCGGGTCCATGAGATCCGGATGAAGGCTGGTCTCCGGCTCGTTCAGCGCAATGAACGGCGGCAGGCGGTAGCTCAGCAGGGCACCGGCCAAAGCGAGGTAGCGCAGCGTCCCATCCGATAGCTCGGGTGCGGCGAAGACCCGGCCGGCGAAATCCGGGATCGTCAGGCCGAAGCTCGCCTCCCGCCCCGGTTCCGGCACGATCAGCCGCGCCCCGGGAAAGGCGCCGTCCACGGCCGCGTCGAGGTCGATCGTGTCCTGCCGGATATGGGCGAGGGTGGCGAAGACCGCCGCGAGATCCGAGCCATCGGAGGCCAGCGTCGGCGTCGTCACTGCGAGGCACGGGCGCCGAAGCGGCGACTCCGAATCGGTCCGGAAGCCATGGTGGAAGCGCCACGCCGTCATCGCCTGACGCGCGCGGGCGATCTCCGGCTGGCCGGTCGCGTCGAGCAGGCCGCCGAGCGCCATTTCGGTGGGGAGCAGGTCCGATCCGAGGGATTGCTTGCGCCCCGCCGCGTCGCGGACGAAGCCGGTGCGGCCGTCGCGGTCGAGGATCACGGCGGCGCGACCGCCGGTTCGGAGCGTCAGGCGCTCGGCCTTGACCTGCGGCTCCCGGCGGAAGGCTGCGCCGATGATCTCCGCGCTGGCTTGCGGCACGAGGCCGATCTCCACCGCGTAGGTGAAGTCCTGCCCGGTGGTCTCGTGGCGCAGTGTCGCCGACAGGTGGATCCGCGCGGGTTCGCCCTGTCGCCGCCGGCCGGCCCAGAACGCGGAATCCATGCCGCCCTCCGCGGCGAGATCGCGAGTCAGTGTGCCCCTGGCCGCGGCCCGCAACAGTTCGAGGGCCCGATAGAGGTTGGTCTTGCCTGTGCCGTTGCCGCCGACGAAGACCGAGAGGTTCTCGACCGGAAAGCTGATCCGGCGCAGCGACCGGTAGCCCGATACCGTAACACCGCGAACGACCAGCATGCCGGCCTCCCCGTTTCAGTCAGGGACCGTCAACTTCGCGATGCCCGTCGGGGCTTCCGGGAATCGCGGGTCCATTGCCTCCAGCGTATCCGCCACGGTCCGCGCGATCACGTAGTTGCGGAACCATTTGTGATCGGCCGGCACCACCAGCCAGGGGGCATCCGGCGTCGAGCAGCGGGTGAGCGCATCCGCGAAGGCCTGCTGATAGGCATCCCAGGATTGGCGTTCAACCAGATCGGCCGGGTCGAACTTCCAGTGCTTCTCCGGATCGGCGATTCGGGCCTCCAACCGCTTCTTCTGCTCTGCCTTGGAGATGTGCAGGAAGAACTTGAGGATTGTCGTGCCCGACTCGGTGAGCAGGCGCTCGAAGTCGTTGATCCGGCCGTAGCGGCTCTGCCAGACCGCATCCGGCACGAGGCCCTTCACGCGCACCACCAGCACGTCCTCGTAGTGGCTGCGGTTGAACACGCCGATCATGCCGCGCGCCGGCGTCCGGGCATGGTAGCGCCACAGGAAATCGTGATCGCGTTCGTCGCTCGACGGCACCTTGAAAGGGGTCACGGCGCAGCCCTGCGGGTTCACGCCCTTCAGGACGGACCGGATCGTCCCATCCTTGCCGCCGGTGTCGATCGCCTGGAAGACCAGCAGCAGGCTTCGCGCGCGTTCGGCGTAGAGGCGTTCCTGGAGGGCGTCGATGCGTGCCCGTTCGTCCGCCAGCGCGTCCTTCGCCCAGTCCTTGTCGAGGCCGCCATCGGCGCGCGGATCCACGGCCTGAAGGTTGAAGGGCGCCCCCGGCTGAACCGTGATGATGCCGGGGGCCGCGCGGACGGAAACCGTGGGATGTCCGCTCGGCATGGCCGGCAAGCTGTCTACGACGGCGCCGGCCCCGTTGGCCGTCGCGGGTGGGGCCGATCCGTGCAGGTCGGCGCTCTCTGTCACACCGTCATCGTACCTCTGGCCGCGATGATGCTTGCCGTGCTTCTTCGACATGAGGCAGGACCTGTTTCCGGGTGTTGCCGACCGTCGGCGAAAACGGGTTGGCGCTCCGAGCCGTTCCGAGTGCCGGTGCAGGACGGGATTGAGACGGTTGGGCAGCATCTACTTCATCCGCCACGGCCAGACCGACTGGAACGCCGAGGGGCGCCTCCAGGGCGGCCGCGACATCGATTTGAACGCGCATGGGGAGAGCCAGGCCGCCGCCGTCGCGGAGCGCCTCGCCGGCGCGGCGGGTTCGGGGCTGGCCGAGGCGGACTTCGTGGCGAGCCCGCTCAAGCGGACCCGGCGGACCATGGAAATCCTGCGGACGCAACTCGGCCTGCCGCCGGACGCCTACCGGACTGATCCGCGGCTGCGCGAGATCAGCTTCGGGAGCTGGGAGGGATCGACCTGGGCGGAGATCCGGCGCCGGGATCCGGCCGGCGCCGCGGGCCGCGATCGGGACCGCTGGCACCACCGCCCGCCCGGAATCGGCGGCGAGAGCTATGCCGCCCTGGTCGAACGGGTCGGGCCGCTGCTCGCGGGTCTGGAACGGGACACGGTCATCGTCGCCCATGGCGGTGTTGCACGGGCGGCGCTCGTTTCGCTCGGGCATCTCGACATCTACACCGCGCCCCGTCTCGGCATCCGCCAGGGCGAAGTGCTGATTCTGGAGCGCGACGGCTGGCGCTGGGCTTGATCACGTGCGCGGGCGCAGTGCAAAGCCGCCTCGATAACGGCATGATCGGTGGGCTATAGGGCGGCTGCCACGGGAGGCGGCGGCCTCAGCGGCCGGCCAGCGGAGCAGCGGATGAGTGACGTCGCCGAGAAGACCCGGCCCGGCCCGGCTGCCGGGGACGGCGGACGTCACGGCGCGGCCGTCCTGCGGGGCGCGCAAAGGCCCGACCTGATCCGCGACGAGGTGCTGGCCGAGATCTTCCTGGACTCGGCCCGATCCCGGCCCGACCATCCCTGCCTCGTCGACGGGGCGAACGTGGCGGCGGGCAGCGTCCATCCGCACCTGACCTATGCCGAGGTCGCGGCCCGCGCCGGCCGGATCGCCGCTGGCCTTCGCCATCGCGGCATCGGGCCCGGGGACGTGGTCGGCCTCTGGATGGCCCGGGGCCCCGAACTTCTGCTGGCGCAGATCGGCATCACGATGTCGGGCGCCGCGTGGCTGCCCTTCGACGCCGAGGCGCCCGCCGACCGGGTCGGCGTATGCCTGACCGATGCTGCAGCTAAGGCGCTCCTCGTCTCGCCGGCGCTGAAGCCGGCCGCGCCCGACGCCGCGCCGGCCCTGACACCGGCCGATCTCGACGGCGCCACCCCGGGCGATGCCCCGGTGCCCGATCTCCGCGCCCTCGGCCTGACGCCGGAGCACCCTGCCTATCTGATCTATACCTCCGGCTCGACCGGCGTGCCGAAGGGCATCGTCATCAGCCACGCCAACATCTGCCACTTCCTGCGCTCGGGGAACGCGCTCTACGGCATGCGCGCCGACGACGTGGTGTTCCAGGGGGCCTCGGTCGCCTTCGACCTCTCGATGGAGGAGATCTGGGTTCCGTACCTCGTCGGCGCGACGCTGTTCGTGGCGAGCCCCGCCATGATGGGTGACGTGGAATCCCTGCCCGGCATCCTGGAGGCCGAGCGCATCACGGTGCTCGATACCGTGCCGACCCTGCTGGCGATGATCTCCGGCGACCTGCCGACCGTGCGCCTCGTCCTGCTGGGCGGCGAGGCCCTGCCGGAGCCCTTGGTCACGCGATGGGCCACGGGCGCGCGCCAGTTGTTCAACACCTACGGGCCGACTGAGGCGACCGTGGTGGCCACCGCCGCCGAGATGCGGCCCGGTGAGCCGGTCACCATCGGCGGGCCGATCCCGAATTATTCGGTGTATGTGGCGGGCGAGGATCTGAGCCTGCTGGGACGCGACCAGCAGGGGGAATTGCTGATCGGCGGTCCCGGCGTTGCCCGGGGCTACCTCGCGCGGCCCGAGCTGACGGCGGACAAGTTCATCGCCAACCCCTTCGCATCGGATGGGACCGATCCGGTGCTCTACCGCTCGGGCGATGCGGTTTCCCTCGATGCCGCTGGGCGGATCGTGTTCCACGGCCGCATCGACGATCAGGTGAAGATCCGCGGTTTTCGCGTGGAACTCGGGGAGATCGAGGCGCGGATCCGCAGTGTGCCCGATATCAACCAGGCCGCCGTGGTGCTTCGGCAGGATGACGGCGTCGATCGGCTCGTCGCCTTCCTGATCCCCGAGCGCGGACAGACCATCGACACCGCCGCCCTGCGCAAGACGCTGGCCGGCCAGATGCCGCCCTACATGGTCCCGGGCCATTTCGAGGTGACCGAGACGCTGCCGCGCCTCACCTCCGGCAAGGTCGACCGCAAGGCCCTGAAGATCGCCCCGCTCACCGTGGTGGCGGCCGATGGCGAGCAGGAGCCTCCGGCCAACGAGACCGAGGCCGCCCTTGTCGCCGCCGCCAAGCAGATCTTCGGCAACCAGCCGATCGCGCTGGAGGGGGACTTCTTCGCCGATCTCGGCGGCCATTCGCTGCTCGCGGCCCGCTTCGTCTCGGCGGTGCGCGAGAACCCGCCGCTTGCCGGCATCACCCTGCCGGACGTGTATTCCCTGCGCACGATGCGGGCGATGGCCGATGCGCTGATCGCCCGCACCGGCGGCATGGGTGCCGCGGCCGCGATCCGCGACCTCAGCTTCGAGCCACCGCCGCTGCTGCGTCGGGCGCTGTGCGGCCTCGCACAGCTGGTCGCGCTCCCGATCGTGATTGCGCTCTTCACCGCGCAGTGGCTCGGCATGTTCGTGACCTACCTGCTGCTCACCGGCGGGGGCTTGAGCTTCTTCGCCGAGCTCGGGGTCTTGCTCCTCGTCTACGTGGCGATCAACGGCGTGACTGCCGTGATCGCTGTGGCCGGCAAGTGGTTGATCCTGGGCCGGACCAAGCCCGGCCGCTATCCGCTCTGGGGGGCGTATTACTTCCGCTGGTGGCTGGCGCAGCGGCTGGCGGCCCTCGTCCACGTGAAGTGGCTCCAGGGCTCACCGGCCATCGCAATCTATCTGCGCCTGATGGGCGCGAAGATCGGCCGCGATACCCTGATCTCCGACATCGAGGTCGGTGCCCCGGACCTCCTGAGCATCGGCGACGGCGCGTCGCTGGGTGGGCGCCTCGTCATCGCCAATGCCGAGATCGCCGGCAACGAACTGGTCATCGGCCCGGTGGCGATCGGCGCCGACGCGGCGGTGGGCACCTCCTGCGTGATCAGCCACGACACGGTGATCGGCCCGCAAGCCGAGATCGCCGACCTCACCACGATCCCGACCGGCTCGCGGGTCGGGGCCGCGGAAATCTGGGACGGGTCCCCCGGGCGCAAGGTCGGGTTGGCCGATTCGACCGCGCTGCCCGCGCCCGCGGAGGCCTCCTGGCGACGCCGGGCCGGCTTCATGGCCGCCTACACGCTGCTGCTCGCCGTGATCCCCGCGGTCGGCCTGCTGCCGATCTTCCCGGCCTTCTTCATCTTCGACCAGATCTCGGACTCGCTGTCCGACATCACCGACGTCGATTATCACTGGTACCTGCCGATCCTCACGTGGCCGACCGCCATGCTGATGACCGCCGGCACGGTGATGCTGATCGCCGGTATCCGCTGGGTCCTGCTGCCCCGGACGAGTTCCGGTACCTACTCGGTCCACTCGCTGTTCTATCTGCGGAAATGGTCGCTGGCGCTCGCCGTCGAGGTGACGCTGGAGACGCTCTCGTCGCTGTTCGCCACGGTCTACATGCGCGCGTGGTACCGGCTGATGGGCGCACGGATGGGCCATGGCGCCGAGATCTCCACGAATCTGGGCGGCCGTTACGACCTCGCCGATATCGGGGCGAAGAACTTCGTGGCCGACGAGGTTGTGTACGGCGAGGAGGAGATCCGGCGCGGCTGGATGCACCTCGAGCCGACCCGCACAGGGGCCCGGGTTTTCGTCGGCAACGACGCCGTGGTGCCGCCGGGCGCCATCATCCCCGACGACGTGCTGATCGGCATCAAGTCGAAGCCGCCGGCCAACGACGCCATGAGCCCGGGTGAGACGTGGTTCGGCTCGCCGCCGATCCGGCTGCCGGCCCGCCAGGTGGTCGATCTCGGATCCAACGCCCAGACCTACGAGCCGGGGCTGTGGCCGAAGGTCCGGCGCGGCGTGTTCGAGGCGTTCGCAACCTCGTTCTCGCCGATGCTCTACATCACTCTCGCGATCACGGTGATCGACTGGTACTTTTACCCGGCGATCCTCGACAAGGATTGGTGGGGGCTCGCGATCAGCTTCGTCACGGCGAGCGTCGCCATCGCGCTGATCCAGTCCTCGGCCGTCATCGCGATGAAGTGGCTGCTGATGGGCGTCTACAAGCCCGGCATGCAGCCGATGTGGTCCTGGTGGGCGATGCGCACCGAGGCCATCGCGGTGGCCTATTGGGGGCTGGCCGGCAAGGTGCTGCTGGAGCATCTCCAGGGCACGCCGTTCCTGCCCTGGGTTCTGCGCCTGTTCGGCGTGAAGGTCGGCCAAGGTGTGTGCATGCTGACCACCGACATCACCGAATTCGACTGCGTGACGATCGGCGACTACGCCACGATCAACCGGGTCTCGGCGCTCCAGACGCACCTCTACGAGGACCGGATCATGAAGATCGGCCGGGTGGTCGTGGGCAAGGGCGTCTCGGTCGGCGCCTTCTCGACCGTGCTGTACGACACCAAGGTCGGCGACTACGCGCGGCTGCGCCCGCTCACGATCGTGATGAAGGGCGAGTCGATCCCGGGCAACACCGAGTGGGAAGGCGCCCCCGCGGTCCCGGTGATCCACGCCGCCTGAACGCGCAGACGGACCCGATCCTGATGCGGTCGGGTCCGGCACCCTGCCGGGCCGGCAGACGCGCCTGCGCCGAACCCGCGTTCACACCCGAGCAGCACGCAGGCCACGGAGCGCCGACTTCGTCACACTTCGGCAGCAGCCAGGTTCGACACCCGCGTCTTCGATCAATAGAGAATCATCCTATTGCCTTGGCCCGGCGAAATTTGGCTCCGATATAGCGCTTTGAAGTAGATTGATCGCCAACGGTAGCTGTATAGTCTGATTCGTTGGCGCGTGTGTTCAGTCACGCCCGGTCGGCACGATGTGCCGCGTCCAGGCAGGAGATCGATGGTCGGTCGTGCACCTTGATCCCGCCACCCTGCTGATCGTCAGTGCTGCGATCGCCTTGTTGGTGGGAGCGCTGTTCCTGACCTCGTGGCGACAGGCGCCCGAAGAGCGGTCGCTCGCCTTCTGGGGCGCGGCGCATCTCGTCGGAGCGGCCGGCAGCGCCGGGCTCGCACTGAGGGGCCAGATCCCGGATCTGCTGTCGATCGGATTGGCCAATGCCGTCGTGCTGGCCGCCTACGGTCTGATCTGGTGCGGTGTCCGCGCGTTCGAGAAGCGTCGACCGAGCCTGGGGTTCGCCCTGGCGGGCGCGCTCGTCTGGTGCGCGCTATGTCTCGTCCCGGCTTTCTATGCCTCGATCGCGCTGCGTATCGTCTACGCCTCCGCGGTCGCCACCCTCTATTGCGGTGCCGCCGCCGTGGAGCTCTGGCGCGGCCGCTCGGAGCAGTTGGCTTCCCGGTACGCGGCCGGCGCCGTCCTGGCCCTGCACGGAGCCTTCTACGTCGTGCGGATTCCCGCGACGCTGCTCGCGCCGCCGCTGATCGGGCCGAATCCGCTGGCTTCGCCCTGGGTGGCGATCCTGTGCTTCATGACCATGCTGTTCTCGATCGCCTCTGCCTTCACCGTCATGGCGCTCGTGAAGGAGCGGGCGGAGCGGGAACAGCGCATCGCTGCCTCCACCGACGCGCTCACCGGCGTGCGCAACCGCCGCGCCTTCGTGCAGGGCGCCGAGGCCGCGCTCGGCGCGGACGAAGACGGGGCGCTCCTCCTGTTCGATCTCGACCGGTTCAAGGCCGTCAACGACGTCCACGGCCACGCGGTCGGAGATGCGGTCCTGGTGGCGTTCTGCGCCATGGCCGGGACCCTGCTGCCGCGGGATGCGCTGCTGGGGCGGCTGGGCGGCGAGGAGTTCGTCTGCTTCCTGCCAGAGGCTTCGGCCGCGGAGGCCCTGGCCCGGGCCGAGGAACTGCGCCGGGCCTTTGCGGGTCTTCGCGTGCCCGAGCTTCCGGACCTGCGTGTCAGCGTCAGCATCGGCATTGCCCAGACCCGGGACGGGATCGGGTTCGACGCGCTGATGCGGCGGGCGGATGCCGCGCTCTATACCGCCAAGAATGGCGGCCGCGATCGAGTGGCCGTGGCCGTCGAGGGCACCGCTGCCCAGGCCGCCTAGTGCATCGATCCAGACGGAGGCGTCAGCTAAGGCTGGAAAGGTTGTTGCAAAACCAAAGACCTAGTTCTCACTCGCATGAACGAAGTCAATGCGTCAGAGCACTAGGGCCATGCCCGATCGCGTGGCACACGGTACACGACACGCGTCTGCCAACACGGGTGGCAAGCGCGACATGCCCCCTCTCCCGTGCGGGAGAGGGTTGGGGTGAGGGTCGAGAAAGTTCAGGATCGCGCGCACCTTCAAGGCGCTGACAGGGTGCGCCTCTTCCGGAAAGTTCTCATCCCTCACCCTGTCCCTCTCCCGCACGGGAGAGGGGACCCGCGCCCTATTCGGCGACGGTGGTGTCACTGTCGTGTACCGTGCGCAGCGCGATCGGGCACGGCTCTGAGTCTCTGTTTTGTCGCGCACTTTTACGCCGAACCGGTATCCACCTCGCCGGAGCACGCTCCAGGCCCGACGCGACCGTCCGCTCAGGCCAGCGCGCGGGCTGCCTCGGAGACCTGACGCACCGAGCGGTCCACCTGGGCGGCCGAGGTCGCGATGTCGGCCATGGCGGCGCGTGCCATATCGACGCTGTGCGCAGCCGACTGCATGTTCTCCGTCAGGTCGCGGGTCACCGCCGCCTGCTCGGTCACGGCGGACGAGACGCTGAGCGTGATCGCGCTCAACTGTTCGATGGTCACGCCGATCCCGTCGATGGCCGACACCGCCTTGGCGGTCTCCGTTTGGACGGCCGCGATCTGGCTGCCGATTTCGCCGGTCGCCCGGGCGGTCTGCTCGGCGAGCGCCTTCACCTCGGCGGCCACGACCGCGAAGCCCTTGCCGGCGGCGCCGGCGCGGGCGGCCTCGATCGTGGCGTTGAGGGCCAGGAGGTTTGTCTGGTCGGCGATCGAGCGGATCAGGTTCACGGCGGCGCCGATCCGGTCGGCGGCGCCGGTCAGCCCGACCACGATCGCCCCCGCCTCCTCGGCACGAATCACAACTTGGTCGACCGAGGTTTTCGCCCCGAGGGCATGGCGGCTGAGCTCCTCGATGGAGGCGGAGAACTCTTCCGAGCCGGCTGCGACCGCCTGGACGTTGCGGGCGGTCTGGTTCGAAGCCTCGGCGGTTTCGTCGGCCTGCCGAACGACGCGGCTCATCGAATCCCGGATCGCCGCGATATCCCCGTCGATGCCGCGCTGGCTTTCGGCCCGGCGATGCCGGTCCTCGACCTGCTGGGTCACGTCGGTGGCGAACTTGACCACCGCGCAGGGCTTGCCCTCCGCGTCGAGGATCGGGTTGTAGGCGCCGAAGATCCAGACGGTCCGACCCTCTTTACCGATCCGGCGGAACTCGCCCGCTTGATACTGTCCCGCCGCCAGCGCGGCCCAGAACGCCTGATATTCCGGGCTCGCCGCGTCGGCGGAGGGCATGAACATCCGGTGATGACAGCCACGGACCTCGTCGAGGGTGTAGCCCATGGTGGCGAGGAAGTTCGCGTTGGCGTCCGTGATGGTCCCGTTGAGGGCGAAATGGATGACCGCCTGCGAGCGATTGATCGCTGCGATCTGGCCCGCGTCCATGGCGTTGCGCGCCCGCTCCGCCGTGACGTCCGTGACGATCTTCACGATTTTGACGGCTTTCCCGTTGCGGTCGAGGACCGGGGTATAGGCCCCCTTGATCCAGACGATGCGGCCGTCCTTGGTCAGACGGGCGAACTCACGGACCTCGGGCTGGCCGGCCCGCAGGCGATCCCAGAACGCGGCGTAACCCGGTCCCGTGCGCTCGGCTTCGGGCACGAACAGGCTGTGATGGCGTCCACGGACCTCCGCGAGGGTGTAGCCGACGAGATCGAGGAAGATCGCGTTGGCATCCGTGACGTGGCCGGCCGGATCGAACTCGACCCGCCCCATTGTCCGGTCGAGCGCAGCCAACGGCACTTCCGAACGCAACCCGAACAATGACATCGTCAGCCCCGAACCCACATAATCGATCTGCCTAATTATTCACTCCAAGACAGTTTAAAATGTTATAATTTACCCGAACACGGATCCGGCAGGCCGGTAATGTCCGATGGTAGACGGAGTGTCTACCGATCGGGCTCGGCCAAGTCGGATTTTGGGTCAGCAGCGCGTTCAACCTCTGTCGTCAAATGAGGGTATGTAGGCCGAGGGCTATTTTTTAATCGGTCCAGTCGCGGCTGTCGTTATGCGCCAGTCCATTGCTTCGATATCCGGATATTTCAGACGCGATATCGTCAAGATGCTTGAGCGAGCTGACCGACAAGCCTCAGCCCGACGCTGACGACGGGCAAAATACAGCGCGTCTTCTCCCTTCGCAGAAGCTTGCAGATTCATCGTCTTGCTCCGAAGCTCAAAGCTATCGGAAGACAGCGCTATTCCCTCCCCCTTGCGGGGAGGGGTCAGGGGTGGGGGTGGTGCAGGATTGAGCGCAGGGGTGCCTTCTGAACCACCCCCACCTCCGGCTCCTCACAAGGGGGAGGAGAGAGCGTCGGCGCAATTATGGGTATGCTTTAACCCGCAGAGGAGGGAGGGCGTGTAGCAACGCGGGATTGCCACACCTTTCGACTGAACGTGGATCCCAAAGCCGCTCGGCACGCCGGGAGAGCGAGATCCGTGCTCAAGTCCGGGATGTGCGTCCATCGAAGGCCGCAAGGGGGATGAGCGCACGTCTTCCCACTTGATAGGCGAAGGACGCCGGCTGCTCGAGAGGATACGCGGGGCGACTCGGCCGCCGTTCTCCCAACGCCTGACTGTATGGATGCATGGACGGCCTCAGGGCGTTGACGGGTACAGCGTGAAAGCGGATCGATGCGTTTGGGTCGGACAGGCGCGCGGAACCCTGCCAGTCCAGAGGCACGCCGCGCGCGCCTGATTTGCAATCCGGGATCGTGATGCGCTGCCGCCCGATCGTTCGGCTCTTCCGGCGGGCCGAACGCGAGGTGCGCAAAAACGATCCGCGCCGCCGGCCCGATGCCGGGCCGAAGGAGATCAGGGATGGACGAGCCGAGCCGGATGGACCGCCTCGAAATGCGCCTCACCGAACAGGAGGCGACGATCGAGGATCTGAATCGCACCGTCACCGAACAGTGGCGCATGATCGATCGCCTGTCCCGCCTGATCGCGGGTCTGCGCGAGCAGGTCGAAGAGGCGGCGGCCCGGGCATCCCCACGCGGTCCCGAACCGCCGCCCCCCCATTATTGAGCGGCCGGTCAGAAATTCGCCTGGGTGACGAACTTGATCACGAGGTAGGCGTCGAGCGCTTCCGGGCCGCCCTCGCTGCCGTAGCCGGAGTCTTTGACCCCGCCGAACGGCGTCTCCGGCAAGGCGAGGCCATGGTGGTTGATCGAGATCATGCCGCTCTCAACCCGATTCGACACCCGGGCCGTCCGCTCGGCCGAGCGGGTATAGGCGTAGGCCGCAAGACCGTAGGGTAGGCGGTTCGCCTCGGTCAGGGCCTCCTCGTCGTCCGAGAACCGGTTAATGATGGCGAGCGGGCCGAACGGCTCCTCGTTCATGATCCGGGTGGTGAGCGGGACCTCGGTGAGAACGGTCGGTTCGAAGAAGTTGCCCCGGTTGCCGATCCGCTTGCCGCCGGCGCGCAGCGTGCCGCCGCCCGACTCGGCGTCCGCCGTCAGCGCCGTGACATCGTCGAGGCGCCGCTCGTGGATCAGGGGTCCCATCTTGGTCTCGGGATCAAGCCCGTCGCCGACCTTCAGGGTCTTGGCGAAGGTCGTGAAGCCCTCCACGAAGCGGTCGAACACGGAATCATGCACGAGGAAACGGGTCGGCGAGACACAGACCTGTCCGGCATTCCGGAACTTGGCCGGGGCGAGGATCGAGACCGCCTTGTCCACGTCGGCATCGCCGAACACGATCGCCGGCGCGTGGCCGCCGAGCTCCATGGTGGCCCGCTTCATGTGCGCGCCCGCCAACGCCGCGAGCTTCTTGCCCACCACCGTGGAGCCGGTGAACGAGATCTTCCGGATCACCGGATGCGCGATCAGGTAGGACGAGATCGCGGCCGGGTCACCATAGACCAGCGCGAGCGCGTCCCCGGGGATGCCCGCATCCAGGAAGGCGCGCACCAGGGCGGCGCAGCTCGCCGGCGTATCCTCGGGCCCCTTCAGGATCACCGTGCAGCCGGTGGTGAGCGCCGCCGAGATCTTGCGAACCGCCTGATTGATCGGGAAATTCCACGGCGTGAAGCAAGCCACCGGGCCGACCGGCTCGCGGATCACGGCCTGGAGCACCCCGTCGGCGCGGCCGGGGATGACGCGGCCGTAGGCGCGCTTTCCCTCTTCAGCGAACCAGTCGATGATGTCGGCCGCCGCGAGCGTCTCGATCCGCGATTCGGCCAGCGGCTTGCCCTGTTCCAGGGTCATGGTCCGGGCGATGTCGTCGACCCGGGCACGCAGCAGGTCGGCGGCCTTGCGCATTACCTTGGCGCGCTCGAAGGGCGCCACCTTCCGCCAAACAGGGAAGGCGCGGGCGGCCGCCGCCAAGGCCTCATCGAGATCCGCCGTGCCGGCGACCGCGCATCGACCGATCGTCTCGCCCGTGGCGGGGTTCAGCACCGCTAGGGTCTCCCCTTCGACACCCGCGCGCCAGCGTCCGGCGATGTGAAGCTCGGTATCCGGATACATCGATCAAATCCCGCATGGCCGCAGCATCGGCCGCAGGCGGATTGTGGCCATTCGGCGCGCCCGGGCAATGCCCGCAGCGGCATGGCTGGGCCGGTTGTCACTCAGGCCGCAGCGCGCGCCAGCCCGGGAGCCTCCACAAGCGTTGCGGTGCCGTGGCGGGCGCGCAGCGTCGCGCCCTTCGGCACCACCTGCCAGCCCTCGCGGCAGCCGTCGATCGGCTCGGACACCACCACGATCCCACCCGGCCCCTCGCGGTAGTACAGGCTCGGCGGCCGGCCGTCGCAGGCCCAGCGATAGGCGGTCAGGGTCTCGCCGTCGGTGAGCAGTGCCGTGAAACGGACGGGCTCGCAGATTGCAGCCTCGTCCATCAATCCGCGGATGATCTTCAGGGTTCGAGCCATCGCACCCACGGCGTCCTGCTCGAGCCCGTTGGCGAGCGCCAGCAGGAAGATCGCCTCGGAATCGGTGCTGCCGCGGCGGTTGTCGTAGAGTGCATCGGGAATCATGGCTTCGAGCCGGCGCTTGATCCGGTAATAGCCGCCGATCTGGCCGTTATGCATGAACAGGTGCCGGCCGTGGACGAACGGATGGCAATTCGCCCGGGCGGTCGCGGTGCCGGTCGAGGCCCGGACATGGGCGAAGAAGGTCCGCGCTCGCACCTGCCCGCAGAGGTTCACCAAGTTCTCGTCCGACCACGCCGGCGAGATGTCGCGATAGACGCCAGGCTCCGGCCGCTCCGCGTACCAACCGATGCCGAACCCATCGCCGTTGGTCTCGGTTTTCCCCTCATCGGCATGCAGCGACTGGTGCACCAGCGAGTGGGTCGGCGCGCAGACGAGGTCGGAGAGGAAGACCGGCTCACCGCTATAGGCGAGGAAACGGCACATGTCGGACAACGATCCTTCAGCTCTGGCCCACGCGAGCCCGATGGAGCTTCGCCGCGGGGTGGGGACGTTCCGTCGCAGGATGTTAACAGTCGGTCCACACGGGTGAACAGTTTCTTAACCGCACAGGCGATGCCCCAAATTCGGGCGCATCGCACGAATGTGCAGCGGTCTGATCGCAGGGCGGGCATGCCGTCCCGGATGGCGCCGACTCTTGTGAGCCGGCTGTTGACAGGTCAGCATGGCCGAATCGGGGAATCAGAAGCCACATTCGAAGGCCGTGACCCCGGTGTGGGGCATCGCACCCAGCTCAGGAGACATCAATGGATCGCGCACAGCCCGAGTGTTCCAACCCGGTGGCCCTCGTCGTGGAGGACGACGCGGCGGTCCGCGACCTTGCCACCGCGGTTCTGGAAGAGACGGATCTCGGCGTGATCGCCTGCGAGAGTGCCGAGGCTGCGCTCTCGGTGCTGGAGCGCACGGACGTCACGGTGGCGCTGCTCTTCGCCGACGTGCGCCTCCCGGGCGCCATGGATGGCGTCTCCCTGGCGCAGGCGGTGGGCCGCCGCTGGCCGGACGTTCGGGTGGTCGTGACCTCCGGGGCGAGCCGCGACGCGCGCCTGCCCGATCAGGCCGTCTACATGCAGAAGCCCTGGCGGGCGCTCGATGTGCTGGTCCAGGCCGAGCACGCGACGATGGCCGCCAAGGCGGCTTAAGGAGGCGGGGCGCAGTCCGCCTTTTTTCCTACTTCCGCAGACTTGTGGGCTACACGGGTTCGGCACGCGGATAATGACATAGCGCCGACGCGCCCCCCTCTCCCGCGCGGGAGAGGGGGGCGCGTCTCATCCTGCCAATGATTGGGCCAGCTGAGGCATGAAACCTGTGCCGGGTCTCTGCCCGCAAAGGAGGCAGGACAGGTAACTGAGCCGAACCGCCATCCCCGACGCTATCGCGCCGCCTCAAACGAAAAAACCCGGCCGCTTGCGCGGGCCGGGTTTCTCTAAACGCAGTGTCGTCGCTCAGGCGGCGGGGGCCGGGGTCACCGGAACCTGACCCGAGGCGTTGCCGCCCTGGCCCTGGGTGGCCGACGGCGACGGGAAGCCGGGGCGGCGGCTGCCGGCGGGGAAACGCGGCTTCGGCTTCGGCGCGGCGATCAGGCCCTCGCGGATCGCGGTCTTGCGGGCCTGCTTGCGGGCACGGCGGACGGCCTCGGCCTTCTCGCGGGCCTTGCGCACGGAGGGCTTCTCATAAGCCTTGCGCTGCTTCATCTCGCGGAAGATGCCCTCGCGCTGCATCTTCTTCTTGAGGACGCGGAGCGCCTGATCGACGTTGTTGTCGCGAACGAGTACCTGCAACGGACTTGATCCTCTGGACCTGGATTTGGGGCTCGCGCAGCCCGCCGCCGATCTGGAAACCGACAACGTCCCTCGGCCGGGATGAACCCGGGAGGGACGGGAACGTCGGTTTCCGAATCGGCGTGGAGCCCACGCCTTGACGGGGCTATTACACCAAGCGCGCACCAGTTCCAACCTGTTCGCACGATCGATCTGCGCGACCGCCGTGCTAGGTTGCCGGGATGAGACACGACGACTCGCAGCAATTCGCCAGCGACAACTATTCCGGCATCTGCCCCGAGGCGTGGGCGGCCATGGAGGCGGCCAATCGCGGCCACGCCCCGGCCTATGGCGAGGATGCCTGGACGAAGCGCGCGGCGGACGCGTTCCGCACCCTGTTCGAGATCGACTGCGAGGTGTTCTTCGCGTTCAACGGCACCGCGGCGAACGCCCTGGCGCTCGCCGCGCTGTGCCAATCCTACCACAGCGTGATCTGCGCCGATTCGGCTCATGTCGAGACCGACGAGTGCGGCGCGCCGGAATTCTTCTCCAACGGCTCGAAGCTGCTCACCGTCCGCACCGAGGGCGGCAAGCTCACCCCGGAGGCGATCCGCGGGCTCGCCACCAACCGCAGCGACATCCACTTCCCCCGGCCCCGGGTCGTGACGGTCACACAGCCCACCGAGACGGGACAGGTTTACACGCTGGCCGAGCTGCGCGCGCTGTCTGCCACCTGCCTGGAGTTGGGGCTTGCCCTGCACATGGACGGTTCGCGCTTCGCCAATGCCTGCGCGAGCCTCGGTTGCAGCCCCGCCGACATGACGTGGCGGTCGGGCATCGACGTCCTATGCTTCGGCGGCACCAAGAACGGCATGCATGCCGGCGAGGCTGTGGTGTTCTTCGACCGGAAGCTCGCCGAGGATTTTGGGTATCGCTGCAAGCAGGCCGGCCAGCTCGCTTCCAAGATGCGCTTCCTTGCAGCGCCCTGGGTCGGCATGCTGGAGAGCGGTGCTTGGCTGCGGAACGCGGCCCACGGCAATGCCTGCGCCCAGCGTTTCTCCGAGGCGGTTGCTGGCCTTCCGGGGGTACGGGCGCTGTTTCCCGTGGAGGCCAACGCCGTGTTCCTGACGATGCCACCCGCCACCATGGAGGGCCTGCGCACCCGGGGCTGGCGGTTCTACACGTTCATCGGCGGCGGGGCGCGCTTCATGTTCGCCTGGGACGCCAAGCTCGATCGGATCGATCAGCTGATCGGTGATCTGCGCACGCTGTCGGCTGCGGCCGCCTGAAGCCGGCCATTATAGCAGCGCCAGATCCGCCGGGTCCGCGCTCGGGAAGATCCGGCGCAGGCTCGCCTGATCGAGGCCGTAGAGACGCCGGAACAGGCCGCCGAGCAGGCCGCGATAGTTGCTTAGCACCGGATAGTCCCGGTTCTGGAACAGGTTGGCCTCATCGGCCCGCACCTGCGGACCCGCGATCCGGCCGCCCCGGACGCCGCCGCCGAGGATCCAGTAGGCACTGCCATGGCCATGGTCGGTCCCGCGGTTGCCGTTCTCCCGGAAGGTGCGGCCGAACTCCGACAGGACCACCACCACGGTATCGAACCAGCCGGGCCCGATCTCCTCGACGAAGCCGGCCAGGCCGCGCCCCAGCTCGCCCAGCCGGTCGGCGAGGTAGCCGTTGCCGGCCCCCTGGTTCACGTGCGTGTCCCAGCCGCCGACATCCACGAAGCCGAGGTTGAACGAGTCGCGCATCAGGCGGCCGATGCGCCGGGCCGACAGCTCGAACCCCTTCGGCGAGACCGCGCCGCGGTCCGCCTGCGCCGCGTGGTCGGAGATCGAGCGGTAGATCTCGTCGCGCACCCGGAAGCCTTCGCTGACGGCCCCGGCGAGCTTGGTCCCGCTGTACATGGCGGCGATGAGCCTGGCCTGCCGGTCGTCGATGCCGGGCTTGCCGACGCCGTTGATGGCGATGTTCGGCACCGTCTCGCCGCCCCGGAAAATCAACGGCATCTGATCGGTGAAGGCGATCGGCCGGACCCGGGTCAGCTCGGCGGCGAGCCGCGCCATGAAGCCGGAATTGTAATCGCGCACAGCCCCGATGGTCTGGCCCATCTCGATCGTGTCCTGCGTCTCGAAATGGCCGCGCGTCAGGTCGTCCGTGCCCGCAAAGGGCACGAAGGCCGCTTGCCCCTTGGCGAAAAGGGGCAGGATCGTCTCGCGCAGAGCCGGATGCAGGCTCCAG
The DNA here is from genome assembly GCF_026540795.1 of Methylobacterium sp. GC_Met_2. Lineage (NCBI taxonomy): Bacteria > Pseudomonadati > Pseudomonadota > Alphaproteobacteria > Hyphomicrobiales > Methylobacteriaceae > Methylobacterium > Methylobacterium sp. GC_Met_2. The sequence continues at coordinate 3,643 of NZ_JALNUM010000074.1, read as the reverse complement.
TCGGCGTCGAGCACCAGGGCGGCCTTGGGATCGGCGGCGTCGGGCTTGGCGATGGCGAGGTTCGGGCGCGACCGATAGTAAAAATCGCTGCCGGTGGGGATCACCACGTTGGCGGCGTCGTAGGCACCGCGCAGGAACACCACGAGGAGACGCGCATCGGCCTTCGGAGCTGCCCAGACGCGTCCCGCCACCGTGGACAAGCCGAGCGCCGCCGAGGCGCGGATCAGGTCGCGACGGTTCATCGCATGAACTCCGGCGAGGCGAGGTAGAGCGTGTTCCAGTCCTGGGGCGAGACCGCCTGCGCGAGCGCTGCCCGCGTCGGGGCCGAGAGGGTGCCCGACACGGCCGCGAAGTAGAGCCCGTTGGCGAGAACCGGGAAGGCCGGCTGCTCGGGCTGGTCAGGTGTCGGCGGCTTGAACAGTCCGGCCGAGCCGGAGCCGATCTGGCGGGCGATCTCGAAGCGGGTCGCGAGCTGCCCCGGTCCGTTCCAGGCCGCGGAATCGAGCGGGTAGCCGTCGGGCGTCGAGCGGTTGAACAGACCCTCGCCGAGCCGGTTCAGCCAGCCCAGCACCGGGCCGGCATTGAGGATCACGCGCTGGTCGTAGGCCATGCGCACGGCCGAGAAGACGTAGCGCACCGGATCCTTGAAGGCGCCACCGCGCTCGGCCGCGAAGGCCGGCTCGCGCACCAAAACCTCCATCACGGCCGCGATGTCGCCGTCCGTGCGGGTGAAGGTGGCGGCGAGCCGGGCCACCAGCCCGTCGTCCGGGGTCTGCCCGAGGATGTAAGCCGCGAGCGCCCGTGAGACGTTCGTGGCGGTGGCGGGATTGTGGGCGATGAGGTTCACCGCCTCCTCGACCTCCGGCCAGCCGCGGCCCTGAATCGCTGCGCCGAGGAAGACCTTGTCGCCGTAATCGTGGCGGTTCGGGTTGAACTCGAACAGCCCGTCGCGGCTGAAGTCGGCGGCGTGCTCGGGCCGGAGTTTGGGATCCTCGGGCTTCAGATCGATGCCGACCCCCGTCAGGATCCGCGCCAGCGCCTCCACGTCGGCCTGACTGTAGCCGGAGCCGACACCCATCGTGTGCAGCTCCATGATCTCCCGGGCGTAGTTCTCGTTGATGCGGCCGGCGGCGTTGTCGGCATTGTCGAGATAGCGCAGCATCGCCGGGTGGCGCAGGCTCGCCATCAGCAGGTCGTGGAAGTGCCCGAGCGCGTGTGGGCGGATCGCGGTGTCGAGATAGTCGCCCACGGCAGCGCGCAGCGTCGCCTTGCCCTGGTGCACGTTGAACCGGTTGAACCAGAACCACGTCAGCCGCTCGCGCAGCTGGTCCGGACTGTAGAGGGCGCGCAGCACCCAGGCGGAGGCGGCGTTCCGGGCCGCATTGTTCAGCACCGCTTGGAACGCCTGCTGCCCGGCCTTCTTGGCCTCGGGGTCTTGGATGTCCTTGAAGGCCTTCGCCTGGGCGTCGAGCGCCTGGGTCCGCTCGAACAGGCTTCCCGGCGGGGTCAGCGCATCCACGGCGGCCTGCGCCTCCGGCGGCAGCCGCGTCTCGGCGAGCGGATGGAGCTGTCCGTGCAGCCAGCGCGCGCGCCCCTCGGCCTCGAGCTGCGCGAACGCGGAGGGCGTGGCACCCCAGGTCAGCGCGTCGAGGAAAGCGGCATCCGCCGCCGCGGAGGAAGCGGGCGAGTCGGCCGCCTGCGGCCCGGGCCCCGCAGAGGACACGAGCAGGGCGGCGATCAAGAGACAGAGTGGTGCGGCGCGTGACATGGCAGCCTCGCGGGTCGTGAATCGGCTTACGGAGCCTGTTGCCGGGCTCCTGTACGGTCCCTGAAGGGACGCCCCGATGAGCCCCGCGTCTTTGCCAATATCGGGGCGTGCCGCTACACGATCCCGAGACCGCGCCCGACGCGCACCCTCACGTTCCGCCGATCCAGAGCGTTCGCTCCATGCTGATGCAGACCAAGACCGAGGCGAGGCCGGCCGATCCGGTGGCGCGGCGGCGCACCTTCGCGATCATCTCCCACCCGGATGCGGGCAAGACCACGCTCACCGAGAAACTGCTGCTGTTCGGGGGCGCGATCCAGCTCGCCGGCGAGGTGAAGGCCAAGCGCAACCGGGTCTCGACCCGATCCGACTGGATGGGCATCGAGAAGGAGCGCGGCATCTCGGTGGTCACCTCGGTGATGACCTTCGAGTACGGCGACTGCGTCTTCAACCTCCTCGACACGCCTGGCCACGAGGACTTCTCGGAGGACACCTACCGCACCCTGACGGCCGTCGATTCGGCCGTGATGGTGATCGACGCCGCCAAGGGCATCGAGGCCCGCACGCGAAAGCTGTTCGAGGTCTGCCGCCTGCGCGACATCCCGATCGTCACCTTCATCAACAAGCTCGACCGCGAGTCCCGCGACCCGTTCGAGCTGCTGGACGAGATCGAGAAGACCCTGGCGCTCGACGTCGCCCCGGTCACGTGGCCGATCGGGACGGGCCGCAACTTCTCCGGGACCTACGAGCTCGGCGGCAACCGCGTACGCCGCCTCGATGCCGCCGAGAATGCCGGGATGGTCACGGTCTCCGGACCGGGCGACCCCCTGTTCGACGCGTTGCTCACCGAGAACGGCGCGGCGGATACGTGGCGCGAGGAGGTGGAACTCGCCGAGGGCGGGCTGAAGCCCTTCGACCTCGACGCGTTCCGGGAAGGCCACCTGACGCCGGTGTTCTTCGGCTCGGCGCTGCGCAATTTCGGCGTGCGCGACCTGATCGACGGGCTGGCCAAGGTGGCGCCCCCGCCCCGGGGTCAGGATGCCGACAAGCGCCTCGTGGAGCCGACCGAGCCGCGCATGACCGGCTTCGTGTTCAAGATCCAGGCGAACATGGACCCCAACCACCGGGACCGGATCGCGTTCATGCGGGTCTGCTCGGGCAAGCTCAACCGGGGCATGAAGGCCCGGCTGGTGCGCACCGGTAAGCCGATCTCGCTCTCGGCTCCGCAATTCTTCTTCGCGCAGGACCGGGCCATCGCCGACGAGGCCTATGCGGGCGACGTGGTCGGCATCCCCAACCACGGCACGCTGCGGATCGGCGATACGCTGACGGAGGGCGAGGATATCGTGTTCCGCGGGGTGCCGAGTTTTGCCCCCGAGATCCTGCGCCGGATCAAGCTCACCGACGCCATGAAGGCGAAGAAGCTGCGCGAGGCGCTCCAGCAGATGGGCGAGGAGGGCGTCGTCCAGGTGTTCGTGCCGCAGGACGGCAGCCAGGCGATCGTCGGCGTGGTCGGCGCGCTCCAGCTCGACGTGTTGAAGGAGCGGCTCCAGGCCGAGTACGGCCTGCCGGTAGATTACGAGACCTCGCGGTTCTCGGTCTGCCGCTGGATCGAATCGGATTCCGAGGTCGAACTCGACAAGTTCATCGACACGCACGGCTCGGCCATGGCCAAGGACCTCGACGGGGCACCGGTCTTCATGGCGACCACGGCGTTCTCGCTCCGCTATGAGGAGGAGCGCTACCCGGCCGTACGCTTCACCGATGTGAAGGATTATCAGAAGCGGGCGGCGTGAGGCGGAATGGCGGGCGCAACCGCCGCGGGTCTCCCTCCCCCCTCTGCGGGGGAGGGTGGGCCGGCCGTCAGGCCGGGTCGGG
>NZ_JALNUM010000073.1:0-33141 GCF_026540795.1 Methylobacterium sp. GC_Met_2 | reverse complement strand
CACAAGGGCGTGGCCGCCATCGGCCGGGTGTTCGGCCCGGTCATGCTGGTCTGGTTCGTGGTGCTAATGCTGCTCGCCATCCCGAGCATCCTGCACGCCCCGCAGATCCTCGCCGCGGCCAATCCCTGGCGGGCCGTCGATTTCCTGATCCACGCGGGCTGGCACGTCAGCTTCCTGATGCTCGGCGCGGCGTTCCTGGCGGTGACGGGCGGCGAGGCGATGTACGCCGATCTGGGCCATTTCGGTGCGCCTGCGATCCGCTTCGCGTGGTTCGCGCTGGTCCTGCCCGCGCTGCTGATCCACTATTGCGGCCAAGGCGCCCTACTCATCGTGGATCCGGGTGCGATCGAGAACCCGTTCTATCTGCTGGCGCCGGATTGGGCGCATTATCCATTGGTTGCGCTCGCCACCATGGCGACCGTGATCGCCTCGCAGGCCGTGATCTCGGGCGTCTATTCGCTGACCCAGCAATCGATCCAGCTCGGCTTCATGCCAATGATGCGGGTGGTCCACACCGATCAGGACGAGCGCGGCCAGATCTACGTGCCGGCGGTCAACTGGCTGCTCGCCGTCGCGACGCTCACCGCCGTCGTGGTGTTCGGCTCCTCCGACGCGCTGGCCGGGGCCTACGGCATCGCGGTCTCGGCGCTGATGGGCATCACCACGCTGCTCGCCGCGTTGATCGCGCTGCGCTGGGGCTACAATCCCGTTCTGGTCTTCGCGGTGAACGGTTTCTTCCTCGTCATCGACGCGATCTTCTTCGCCGCCAACAGCGTGAAGCTGTTCGAGGGCGGCTGGTTTCCGCTGCTGCTCGCCGGCGCGGTCGCTTTCCTGATGCTGACCTGGATGAAGGGCAACCACGTCCTCGAAACTGTCCGGCAGACCATGCGCATGTCGGAGGCGACGTTCCTGTCCCGCCTCGGTTCGCACCCGCCGGTGACGCTGCCCGGGACCGCCGCCTTCCTCACCGCCGCCACCGAGGGCATCCCGATGGCGCTCGGCCGGCTGATCGAGCGCAGCCGGTGCCTGCATGAGCGAATCCTGCTGATCACCGTGATCTACGAGGAGGAGCCGGTCATTCCCGCGCGCGAGCGGGCGCAGGTGACCCTGGTGGCGCAGGGGATCCGCAAGGCGATCTCGAAATACACGCCCGGGATGGAGCGCGTCGTGCTGCGCTACGGCTTCATGCAGACCGCCTCGATCCCCGAGGGGCTGCACTGCGCCGTGGCGAGCGGCCTGCTGCCGCCGGAATATCTGGAGGACATGACGTATTTCGTGGGCCACGAGGTGGTGATCCCATCACCGACCCAACCCGGTATGGCGCCGTGGCGGGAGGGCCTGTTCGCCTTCATGAAGCGCAACGCCGAGCGCACCGGCGCCCATTTCGGCCTGCCGACCCGACAGATCGTCGAGGTGGGGACGGAGATCGAAATCTGATCGGAGGCACATGCCCCGCCGTTGATCGAGTGCACGTCGTGCACTACTCTCCAAGGGTCGAAGTCCGGTTGATAGGCCGTGCCCACGTTCTACCGCTTCGATGGTTTTCGGATCGAAGTGCGCTCGCGCGATCATAGCCCGCCGCACTTTCACATGATCGGTCCCGACTTCCACGCGTTGATCGAGATCTGCACGTTGCAGGTCATCCGGGGAACCTACACGCGACGTGCCCTCGCCGAAGTCGTGGATTGGGCAGCTGGACAGACCGAAGCCCTGATGGCGGAGTGAAGGCGCCTCAATGAGCGTGGATGAGGCCGACGCGATCGTAACTGTGGGAGAGCCCTTGCCCAAGCTGGCGAGCGTAACCGTCGCGGATGGTCCCTTTACGGTGTTGGTGACCTGGGCGGGCGGTACCCGGCTCGGATGCACCGACAAAGTCGATCTCGCACCGGTCATTTTCACCTTCAAGGTTTTCCGCCCCCTTCGGGACGGGACTGTCGCGTTCGACGCGGTGCGGCTCGGCGCCTGGGGGGGATCGATCCGATGGGACGGCCACGACGACCTTGAGATCGGTGCCGAGACGATCGAGGATCTGGCAGCCGCAGCGATGACGAACGCGGAGTTCTCTGATTTCCTACGGCGCAACGACCTGACGCTCGATGCGGCAGCGGCCCAACTCGGGATCGCCCGCCGCCGCGTCGCCTATTTCACCAAGGACCGGGAGATCCCGCGCTACATCGCGCTGGCCTGCCGGCAGCTGGACGAAATTCTAACATCTGGAAGCCGGACCGAAGACAGTCCCTCGGCTGGCCGAGCCGTGGGTGAGCGAGGCCGGTCCTGAACCGCGTGATAGCGCGGCGCTGCACGCGCCCCTCGCATTGAAAACGGCCGCGTTCGCCAGCATATCGCCACCGCGCGTTTTCCCTACAGCGGAGGCATCACACGTGAGCGAGACGATCGAGCGGCATGAATTCGGGGCTGAGGTGGGACGCCTCCTCGACCTCGTCGTGCACGCGCTCTACTCCGACCGCGAGATCTTCCTGCGCGAACTGGTCGCCAACGCGGCCGACGCCATGGACCGGCGGCGGTTCGAGGCCCTGACCTCGGCGGCGAGCGCCCTGCCGCCGGACGCCAAGGTCCGCATCGCGCCCGACAAGGAGGCGCGGACTCTGACGGTCTCGGATGCCGGCATCGGCATGACCAAGGAGGATCTCGCCGCCAATCTCGGCACCATCGCGCGCTCCGGCACGCGGGCCTTCTCGCAGACGCTCGAATCCGCCAAGGCCGAGGACCGGCCGAGCCTGATCGGCCAGTTCGGCGTCGGCTTCTACTCGGCCTTCATGGTGGCCGACCGGGTCACGGTCACGTCGCGCCGCGCCGGCAGCGACGAGGCCTGGACCTGGGCCTCGGAAGGGCAGGGCAATTATACGCTGGAGCCGGCCACGCGATCCGAGCCCGGCACCGATATCGTCCTACACCTCAAGGCGGATGCCGACGAGTATCTGGAGCCTTACCGGCTCGACCACCTCGTGCGGAAATGGGCCGACTTCATCACCGTGCCGATCGCGATCGTGCGCGACGGCAAGGACGAATCGGCCAACCAGGGCACTGCCCTCTGGCGCAAGCCGAAATCCGAGGTGACCGAGGAGCAGTACGAGGAGTTCTACCGCTCGCTGGGCATGAACTTCGACAAGCCCTGGGCGACGCTGCACTGGCGCGCCGAGGGGCAGCTCGACTTCTCCGCGTTGCTGTTCATCCCGGGTTCCAAGCCGTTCCAGGCGCTCGAGAACGAGCGGCAGAGCAAGGTCCGCCTGCATGTCCGGCGGATGTTCATCACCGACGAGGCCGAATTGCTGCCGCCGTGGCTGCGCTTCGTTCAGGGCGTGGTCGATACCGAGGACCTGCCGCTCAACGTCTCGCGCGAGATGCTGCAATCGACCCCGGCGCTCGCCCGGATCCGGCGGGCTGTCACCGGCCGCGTCGTGTCCGAACTCGTCAACCGGGCCAAGGACGCCGAAGGCTACCAGCCGTTCTGGGAGAATTTCGGTCCCGTCCTGAAGGAGGGCATCTACGAGGACTTCGAGCGCAGGGGCGAGATCGCGCCGCTGCTGCGCTTCCGCTCCTCGGCGGTAGAGGGCTGGACCTCGCTCGCCGACTACGTGTCCCGGATGAAGGACGGGCAGGAGGCGATCTACTACCTCGTCGCCGACGATGCCGAGGCGCTGAAATCCTCGCCCCAGCTTGAGGGCTTCAAGGCCCGCGGCCTTGAGGTGCTGCTCCTCTCCGACCACGTCGACGCCTTCTGGCCGGACCAACTCGGCACGTTCGACGAGAAGCCGCTCCGCTCCATCACCAAGGGCGGGCTCGACCTCTCAAAGTTCGCGCTCGAAGGTGAGCAGCCGGAGGCGCCCGAGGGCATCGATACCTTCGTCGCCGCCGTGAAGATGGCGCTCGGCACCGAGGTCTCGGACGTGCGCACCACCGACCGACTGGTCGATTCGGCCGTGGTGCTCTCGGCCGGTACCGGTGGGCCCGATCTGCAGATGCAGCGCTTGATGCGCCGGGCGGGACGCACCGGCGCCGGTCAACCGGTGCTGGAGATCAATCCGCGCCACCCGCTGATTCGCGCCCTGGCCGCCGCGCCCGAATCGGAGGTGCCGCAGGCCGCCGGCACGTTGCTCGACCTCGCCCGCATCCAGGATGGCGACAGCCCGCGCGACCCGGCGGCCTTCGCCCGCACGGTGGCGGCGGCGCTGGCGGCAGCGCACTCCGCGTAGGTGCGGTGGGACAAACAGCGGGCCTCGCGGCGTGTGTCTACGCACATGCCGCGAGGACGGTGATAAGTTCGGTTGATCAAACGGAAATGGTCAAGCCATAACTTCGCCACTGGCCGGGAGCATTGCCCGGTCGCTGGCGCGGGCGCGGTGGGGGCCGCAGGCGTCTGATCCGATCCCTTTCGCGCGCGGCCCGCCGCGCCTCACGGACGCTGCATGAACCCGGTCGAGGCTGAAGCCGGCACCAGACAGGCGGTCGCGGCGGCGCGAACCCGGGCTCACGCCCGGGCGTACCGCCACAGCGGTCGCGTGCGCACGATGCGCCGGCTGATCCCGGTGGCCGCCGGCGGCGCGGTGGCGCTTCTGCTGGCCTACCTGTTCAATCCCTTCGCGGCCCATCTGCCCGGTGTCACGGTCGGCGCCGTGACGCTCGCCGGCTCGAAGGTACGCATGGAGAATCCGCGGCTCGCGGGGTTCCGCCAGGGCACCCGCGGCTACGAGGTGACGGCGGACGCCGCCCTGCAAGATGTGCGCAAGCCGAGCCTGATCGAGCTGCAGCACATGCGCGGCCACATCGCCACCGACGACCAGGGCGGCATCGCCCGCTTGTCGGCCGCCTCTGGCCTGTTCGACAGCGCCCGCGAGGCCCTCGACCTCAAGGACGACATCCGAATCTGGACCGACAAGGGCGAGGAGGCGCGGCTGCGCTCGGCCGCCGTAACGTTCAAGACCGGAGCGATCACGTCGCTGGAGCCGGTGACCGTGTCGAGTTCGCGCGCCACCGTGAACGCCGACACCCTCGACGTGGTCGAGAGCGGCAAGCGGATCTCGTTCGTCGGCAACGTCCATGTGGTCATCGTGAACGAGGATCAGGCCGATAAGGCCGCCCTGCGCATTCAGACCTCGGACGCGCGGCCGGCGGAGGATGCCCGGTGAGCGTGCTCCGCATCCTCTTCGCCGTCCTGGCGTCCGGGCTGGTCCTGGGCGGTCCGGCGCTGGCCGAGAAGCCGGTGGCGCGCAAGGATTCGCCGTTCGGCAATATCGGCGGCAGCGGCAAGGATCCGATCAAGATCGACGCCGACCGACTCGATGTGTTCGACCGCGAGAACAAGGCGGTCTTCGCCGGCAACGTCGTGGCCGTTCAGGGCGACAGCACGATCCGGTGCTCGACCATGACGGTCACGTACAAGCGCGGCAAGGATACGCCCGGCAAGGACGCCAAGGGCGCGGTCAAGGACGAAAGCGCCGAGGCGGCAGCCCCGCGGAACCCGGCCGAGAACGGCATCCAGAAGGTCGACTGCGCCGGCCCGGTGACGGTGGTGCAGAAGGATCAGGTCGCCACCGGCGACCACGCGGTGTTCGATCAGGATGCCAAGCGTATCGTGCTGACCGGCAATGTCGTGCTGAGCCAGTGCCAGAACGTCACCCGCGGCCAGCGGCTGGTCTACGACATGAATAGCGGCCGGGCCAACATGGACCCGGTCGCGGGCGGTCGCGTCTCGGCCCTGTTCGTGCCGGGCGAGAAGGCCGATGGCAAGGACGGCAAGGCGAAGGGCTGCGCGCAGCCGCCGCCCAAGCCGAAGGCGCAGGTCGATTGAGCGGCGCCGTGGCGTTCCAGGCCGGTCCGCAGGAGCCGGCGACCCGGGCAGGCTGGCTCGGGCGCCTGTTCGGCCGACAGGCGCGCCAGCCGGAGGGCGCCGGGCCTGCGGACTTGTCCGCGGCGGATGACGGCGGCCCCGGCATCCTCTGCGTGCGCGGCCTGCGCAAGAGCTACGGTGCCCGAACCGTGGTCCACGAGGCGGGACTGACCGTCCGCACCGGCGAGGCGGTCGGGCTGCTCGGACCGAACGGCGCCGGCAAGACCACGATCTTCTACATGATCACCGGGCTGGTGGCGGCCGATCGCGGCGACATCACCCTGGACGGCCTCCCGATCACCCATCTGCCCATGTACCAGCGGGCGCGTCTCGGCATCGGCTACCTGCCGCAGGAGGCCTCGATCTTCCGGGGCCTGAGCGTCGAGGACAACATCCGCGCCGTGCTGGAGGTGGCCGAGCCCGATCGCAAGGAGCGGGCACGCAAGCTCGATTCCCTGCTGGAGGAGTTCGACATCGCCCGCCTGCGCAAGTCGCCCTCGATCGCGCTCTCGGGCGGCGAGCGGCGGCGCTGCGAGATCGCCCGGGCGCTCGCCTCCTCGCCGACCTTCATGCTGCTGGATGAGCCCTTTGCCGGCATCGACCCGATCGCGGTGGGCGACATCCAGGATCTTGTGAAGCACCTGAAGCAGCGCGGCATCGGCGTGCTGATCACCGACCACAACGTCCGCGAGACGCTGGGCCTGATCGACCGCGCCTACATCGCCCATTCCGGCCGCATCCTCACCGAGGGCACGCCCGAGGAGATCGTGGCGAACCCCGAGGCGCGGCGGCTGTATCTCGGCGAGGACTTCAAACTCTGACGGCCCGCACGCCTGCGCCGGGGCGGCGGCGTTTCAGCGCCAGGAACGTCGCCGTCGCCATCAGCACGCATCCGGCCGTCAGCAGGAGGACGGCCTCCCGGCCGAACGTCGTGAGGACCGTCGCCAGGATCGGCGGGGCGGCCGCCGTCACGAGGTTGAGGGGAAGCGCGATCCGCGAGGCGGCGCGCGCATAGGCGGACTTGTCGTAGAAGGCGAGCGGCAGGGTCGCACGTACGACCGCCAGGACGCCGCTGCAGAGACCGTAGATCAGGATGAACATCATGACCGCGCCTGTGGTCCCGCCGCCTGCGGCGAGCAGGAGCAGCGCCGTCACCACGAGGACGCCGGCGAACACGCCGCTGGTCAGTCCGTCCCACCGGCCGCCGCCCAGGAAGTCGATGCCCCGCGCACCGACCTGGACGATACCCAGCATCGCGCCGTAGCCGATGGCGTCGGGCCGGCTCAAGCCCTCGGCGACGAGCAGCTCGATCAGCGTGGCGCTGAGACCGAACGTGACGAATGCGTCGAGGGTGATCCCGCAGGCGATCAGCCGGAACGTGCTTGTCGGCCGCTGCGGCTCGGGCACAGCCGGCGTCGGATCGATTCCGCCAGCGGGTTCCGCGCGCGGCGGCAGGCCCCACCGATACAGGGGCAGGCAGAGGAACCACATCGCCGCCGCGTAGACGAGACAGATGCCCCGCCAGCCACCGAGACCGGTCAGGAAGGCCGTGGTTGGCCAGAACAGGCTGCTCGACAGGCCGGTCGCCAGCATCAGCGCCGCGATGTCCCGCCGGGCGCCGGGCCCGGCGATCTCGTTCAGCAGGATGGTGGCCGCATTGGTCGGCATCGCGCTTACGGCCACGCCGAGGACGGCCCAGGCCGCACAATACGAGACCGGACCAGCCGCCAGGGCCAGCGCGACGAAGCCCGGACCCGCCAGCGCGCTTCCGGCCGTCATGACGGTCCGCGCGCCGTATCGGACAAAGGCATGCCCGAGGATCGGCGCGGACATGCCCATGGTGGCGTAGACAATTGCGTTTCCGGCAAAGACTGCGGCCAGGTCCATCCCGAGATCGGCCGCCACTAGGGGTGCGACGACCGCCGTGAGGCCGACGCTGCCCCCGCCGATGATCTGGCCCATGGCGAGGACGCGGATACGCGTGCGGGCGGGGCGCATGGACGATGGTGTCTCTTGGTCCGGACAGCGGCCACGCTCGGCGAGGGCTGAGGATACGTCCGGATTGGCGCGCGACAAGAGAATGTCGGAAGGCCGCGGAACCGTGTTCGCGGTGCGAGGGGAATGGCCGTGGAAACGGTCCGCGTACCCGAATGCGAGGAAGCATGTGCTGCGCGTGGTATACGAGCCGCTTCAGGACGGCGCGGAAGCCTTGATCATGACGGCTTTGCTCGATCGAGGTCGTATGCGCGACGGGAGGAAGACGCGATGAAATCCGCGTACGGCCCCGTCGTTGACGCGCTGTACATTCGCCTCGCCGGGAGGTGCATGGTCGAGAGCGAGGAAATCCGCCCCGGTTTCGTTACGGATCTGGATGCGGACGGCCGCATGGTCGGCGTCGAGATCCTCGACGCCAGCGAGCAGGTGGCGCCCGGGGCTGTGCTGGATCAGCCTCACGCGGCGTGAGCCGATCGCGAAGCGCCCCTTCTCTGCGGCGTTCCGCCAACCCTCATGACGCGAGGGGCAAGCGCTCCTCCAAATGGGTGGCCAACGCGGCCGACATCACCCCTTCCAGTTCTTCAGCGCCGCGAACGGGCTATCCGAGCCCGCGGGCTTCTCCGGGTTCAGCACCGGTTCCACCTGCGCGATGGCATCGGCCATCGAGAAAGCCGAGCCGTTCTGGAGCCGGCCGCCCGCGGCGTCCCGGTGGCCGCCGCCGCGGAACAGCCGGGCGCCGTCGAGCGCCGTGCCGTTGTTGGAGCGGAACGACAGCGTGCCCATCCGCTGGACGTTCACAACGCGCGTCGCCCGGCCGGCATCCATGATCAGGTCGGACACCCGCTGGAAGGTCCCGGAATCGAGGGCGAAGGATAGGAGTGTGCCGTCCTTCAGCGGGCGGAACAGCGCGTCCGAGCGGGCGAGCGCCCGGGCGAGGCGCATGCGCGTGGTGAGCGCGGGATCGTCGTCCGGCGCGTCGCGCAATAGGGCCTCGACCACCCCGGTGCGGATCGCGGTGGCGCGCTGTTCGAGCGCGGCCGGGCTCGCCCCCGTCCGCAGGGTCTCGGCTGCGGCGAGCAGGATGTCGGACACGAACCGGTCGTGCCAGGGATGCCCCACCGGCACGAAGCTCGACACCGCCTCCCAGAACATCTCGTCGAGCGCCAGGCCGCCCCGGAAGGCGGGGCTTTCCTTGCGCCAGATATCGACGGCGTCGATCGCGGCGAGCAGGCTGGTCAGGTCGGTCTGGGGCTCATGCGTCGCGAACAGGGCCCGATGCTCGAAGGTCATCCGCGTGGCGCAGATGTCCTCCTCGATCAGGATCGCGATCTCCGGATCCTCCATGTCGACCCGGTTGAGGCCGGGCCGTGCCGCGTCGGCGGACGGGTCCAGCCCGAGGCGACGCAACTGATCCAGGGACGAGGCGTGGTGGTCCAGGACGACGAGGCGGTGCTTGCGACCCTCATCGCGGCGCCGGTTCAATGCGGCGAACTTCTTGAGGCCCGCGATGGTCTGTTCCTCCAGGCCGAGGTCGGTCATCAGCAGGGTCTCGCCCTCGGCCGCCCGGCCGAGGCGCTTGACCTCGTCCTCGAGGACCGGGCCGACATCGCTGTAGCGCGGCACATGAATGACGCGCTCGACCGTGGCGCAGGCGGCCGCCACCGTCGAGGCGCCGTAGCCGTCGAGGTCGTGATGGGTGATCTGGGTCAGGCGCACGCGGAGCTGTCTCGGACGGTGACGGAGGAGGACGGTCTACGACGGCGGAGCCCCGGAGGCGAGGGGCGACGGCTCTTCCGTCCGGCGGCGTTCGGTGCAGAATGCGTGTGGGCCGTCATTGAGTCGCAAATGACCGGACGGTCCCGGAGCCCCGAACGGGCCCGTCATTCGGGAGAAACGCCATGGCCCTGGCCGCTTCACCGCGCGTCAAGCGCATCCAGACCGTCTCGCTCGCGCTGCTGGTGACGGCCGGGGTCGTCAACTACGTCGACCGCGCGACGCTGGCGGTCGCCAATCCGCTGATCCGGGCGGATCTCGGCCTGTCGATCCCCGATATGGGCCTGCTTCTCTCGGCCTTCCTGTGGGCCTACGCCTTCGCGCAGCTTCCGGCCGGTGCCCTGGCGGACCGGCTCGGCCCGCGCCTGACGCTCACCCTCGGCCTGACCTGCTGGTCGCTGGGCCAGATGCTGGGCGGCGCCGTGACCTCGTTCTGGCAGTTCGTGAGCGCGCGCATCGTGCTCGGACTCGGCGAGGCGCCGCATTTCCCGACCTGCGCCCGGGTCTCCCGCGACTGGTTCAACATCCGCCAGCGCGGCACCGCCACGGGGATCTGGAACTGTGCCTCCTCGCTCGGAACCTTCCTGGCCCTGCCGCTGCTGACCTTCCTGATGGTCAGCTTCGGCTGGCGCGCGATGTTCGTGATCATGGGCGCGGCGGGGCTCGTGCTCGCGGCTCTTGTCTACGCGGTGTTCCGCAACCCGCGCGAGTCGAACCTGACCCCGGCCGAGCGCGCCTTCTTGGAGGAGGGCGACGCTCCGAATGCGAGCCGCTCCGTCACCTGGAGCGCATGGCGCCGGCTGTTCGGCTTCCGCACCAGCTGGGGGATGATCGTCGGCTACTTCGGCTGCATCTACATGACGTGGCTCTACACCGCGTGGCTGCCGAGCTACCTGGAGATCGAGCGCCACTTCACCCTGCAGAAGACCGGGCTCGTCGGCTCGATCCCGTTCGCGTTCGGCGTGATGGGCGGCATCCTGGGCGGCCGCGTCGTGGACATGCTGGTGCGCCGCGGCGTCGATCCGATCCGCAGCCGCAAGATCCCGATGGCCGCGTCCCTGGTGGCGACGGCGTTCTTCACCGTGGTGGCGGCCCTGACACCGAGCGACACGCTGGCCATCGCAAGCATCTCGGCCTCGCTGTTCCTGGTCTACATGAGTTCGTCGGCTGCCTGGGCGATGGCGTCGGTGGCGGCGCCGGCGAGCTGCACCGCCTCGCTGGGCGCGATGCAGAATTTCGGCGGCTACATCGGCGGCGCCCTGGCGCCGATGGTGACCGGGTTCATCGTCGGCGGGACGGGCCACTTTTCCATGGCGTTCATCACCGGCGCGGTGATCGCCCTGGTGGCGGCCTTCGGGTACTGGACGCTGATTCAGGAGCCGATCACCGAGGAGGCTCCGGCGAACGGCTTCGTCGGCGGCCTGCACCCCGCCGAGTAGGCCTGCTTCGGCGAACGGGTCGCGCCACGCGCCCTCCAGCGAGGGGGGTGATTGATCCCGCATGGCCGCGCGCGTTCCGCGGCGGAACCTGATCGTTGCGTCTCAACGGTCAGCGTCTCCGGTGCCGAAATCCCCCCCCAGAGGGGGATCGGGCAGCATTCATGAACCAAATCGCGCGTCTGATCTCCTTTGTGTCCGCCAATAACGGTATTCGATCGATCCGATATTGTAATAACGTTGCGATCTGACGGATATTGTATAAATTCTGATGGAAATGAGACCCAGGGTGTGTACATTTGCATCTCGAGCGTCGAGCTCGGAGATAAGGTGTCCCTGGAGGCCGGTCGAATGTCTGGCCTGGAACGCGATGACGTCCCCCGATTGCGGGACGATCTGGAGACGAAATTCCAGGAGGATCTCGAAGACGCGGTCCTTGATGCGAGCCGCTGGCCCGACCTGATCGAGCGGGCCGCGCGCAGCTCCGGCAGCGCCGGCGCGCTGCTCCTGCGCACGGACCGGACCGGACTCGACGCGCTGTGCACCCAATCGCTGGCCGAGCCCGCGCGCCGCTACTTCGAGGAAGGATGGCATCGGGAGGATCATCGCCTGCGCGGCCTGCCGACGCTGCGCACGCGCGGCGTCACGGTCGATCTCGATTTCACCTCCCCCGACGAGATCGCGCGGCTACCCTACTATCAGGATCTACTCGGCTCCTGCGGCTTGCGCTGGTTCGCGGGCGTCGGGTTCGAGGTGAAAGGCCGGCTCTGGTGCCTGTCGCTGCAGCGGACGGTGGCGCAGGGGCCCTACGAAGCGCATGAGCAGCAGCGGCTGGCGACCCTGTCGCCGCTTCTGCGACGGGCGGGTCTGCTGACCCTGATGGTCGAGAAAGCCCGGCTCGCCGGCCTGAACCAGGCCTTCGACGTGATCGAGCGCGCCGCTCTGGTCCTCGATTCCGAGGGAAAGGTGCTGTGCTGGAATGCGGCGTTCACGGCGCTGCTCGGCCCCGACCTGAAACTCGTCAGCGGACGCCTCGTCGCCGAGGATCCGGACGCGGCACGGCAGCTGGAGGCTCTGACACGTCCGTGCGGGCGGGCGCCGATCTCGGCCGTCGTGGTGGCGCGCCGGGATGCGGAGCCGGTCGTGGTCCATGTCGTGCCCCTGGTCGGGCCGAGCCGGGGCCTGTTCGCGGGGGGCCGGACGCTCCTCCTTTGCCGCGTGGCCGGGGCGACGCCGGTCCCCGCCACGTCTGTCCTTCAGGCCGCCTACCGGCTGACCCCCGCGGAGGCGCGCCTTGCCCAGGCCCTGTCCGGCGGGGAATCCCTCGCAGAGGCGGCTTCCCGGTTCGCCATCGCGGCGGCGACCGCCCGCTCGCAGCTGAAGGCGATCTTCGCCAAGACCGGTGCGACCCGGCAGGCGGATCTCGTCCGGCTGGTGGCGGGGCTCGCGCGCTGATCCCGGCACCCGCGGGGCGGGACGGCGTGCGCGGTCGAGGACGGAACGGGCCTGCCCGCTGCGCCGTTGCAACTCCGACGTTTAGGAGAAACCTCGATGAACCATCGGATCGCACTGATTTCCGCCCTGACCATCGGCGCCGTCCTGGCCGGCGCGCCGGCCGAGGCGAAGGGCTGCCTCAAGGGCGCCGTGGTCGGCGGCGTTGCCGGGCATATGGCCGGTCACGGCAAGATGGGCGCCGCCGCGGGCTGCGCCGTCGGCCACCACAACGCCAACAAGAAGGCCAAGCAGGGCTGAGCTCAAAGCCTTCCGGTTCGCGGCGCATCCGGGCCGCGAATCGGACGCCAGAGCGCTCTCCGCCGAAGTGGATGTCGGTTCGGCGCAAGAGAGTGCGCAAAGACACAGGCTTCGCGTGGGGCTCGATTGCAACGCGCTCGGGATACGACAAGTGTCTGTCGCCCGGGTCGACAAGCGCGACCTGCCCCTTCTCCCGAACGGGCGAGGGTTAGGGTGAGGGTTGAGAACGCGCAAAATCGAGCGCACCTTAGAAACCCTGACGCGGCATGCCTCTTCCGGACAGGTCTCAAGCCTCACCCGGCTTTCTGCGAAAGCAGACCTTTCCCGCACGGGAGAGGGGACCCGCGCCCTGTTCGGCGACGGTGGCGTCACTGTCGTGTACCGTGTGCAACGCGATCGGGCACCGCTCGAGCCGCCCTGGGCGCGTCCGGCCGGTATCGGCACGTGCTACGGCTTGTGACAGCCATACCAGGGCTGCGCGACGGGGCATGTAAAAGCACAGGCCGCTGCGTCCGCGCGTCCCCCCGCGGCGGCTCAGAGCTTGCAAACCCGTTGCGTAACCCTTCGCGTTGCCGGTACGCTCTCGGATCAGGCTGAGACCGTATGACCGACGCGATACGCCCCGCCACCGAAGCCGATCTGCCGACCATCACGGCGATTTACGGCGACGCCGTCACCACCAGCACGGCTAGTTTCGAGACGGATCCGCCCACGCTCGACGAGATGACCCGGCGCTTCACCGTCCTGCGCGACGGCGGCTATCCCTATCTGGTCGCCGTCCGGGACGGGGCGGTCGCGGGCTATGCCTATGCCGGCCCCTATCACCAGCGCGCGGCCTACCAGTCCACCGTGGAGGATTCGATCTACGTGGCACGTACGGCCCGGGGCGGCGGCATCGGCCGCTCCTTGCTCGAAGCCCTCATCGCTGATTGCGAGCGAATCGACTGCCGGGCCATCGTCGCAATCATCGCCGAGAGCGGCTCGACCGCCTCAACGGCCTTGCATGTGCGCCTCGGGTTCAGGCCGGTCGGCACGTTGGAGGCGGTCGGGTACAAGCACGGGCGCTGGCTCGATGTCACGCTCATGCAGCGGCCGCTGGGCCCAGCCCGCGACACGCCGCCGACGCGCGCGTAGAGGCGACATCTCGCTCGCCGACTTCAGCCGTGGGCTGTCCTGTCATGATGCGGACAACTTCGCGCGGGACAGGGCGGGTCAGAGGCGCATGCCACCCGGCGTTCGGCCCGGTGCGCGCGATGACGTGAGGGGAGAGCCTTCCTTCACGCAAGCGGTCCGGATCTGACGGCGGCCCGCGGTATAGAGGAGTTCGGGAATGCGGTTTTCATCGATCGGTCGCCGTGTTGCGCCGCTCGCGATCCTGGCGCTGTCCGCGCTCGCAGGCGCTGCGCAGGCCGCGACCCCGGCCGATCCGAGCGGCACGTATCTTACGGAGGACGGGCGCGCCCGCGTTCGCCTTGAGAAGTGCGGGACGGCGGCAGACCGCCTGTGCGGCTATGTGGTGTGGCTGAAGGTCCCGCTCAACGACAAGGGCGAGCCGCGGATCGACTTCAAGAATCCCGATCCGAAGAAGCAGGCGCGGCCGTCGCTCGGCCACCAGCTGATCCTGGGCCTGAAGCCGAACGCCGACGCCCATTACGAGGGTAAGATCTACAATTCGGAGGACGGCAAGTCGTACGACGTCACCATCTGGACGGATGCGCCGGGTGAGCTGACGGTCCGCGGCTGCCTGATCGCCTTCCTGTGCAAGTCGCAGACCTGGACCAAGGTGACCGATCTCGTGGCGGGGCAGCTCCCCGGGCCGACCAACGGTCCGAACGGCCCGCACAGCGACCCGGAATACGCGACCTCCGCCGCCGGCGCGAAGCCGACCGCGAAGGCGGGCGCAAAGCCCGCAGCCCCGAAGCCCGCGGCACCGGCTCAGGAGTGAGCCGGGCTCACGCGGCCAGGGCCGCGTAGGTCAGGACGCGCAGTTCGCGCCGGATCGGAAGCGCCGAGGACGGCACCAACTGCGTCATGAGCACGACCGACAGATCCTCGGCGGGGTCGATCCAGAACGCCGTCGAGGCCAGCCCACCCCAGGCCACCTCGCCGGGGCTGCCGAGGATCTGGGCGCGGGCCGGGTCGAGCATCACCGAGAAGCCGAGGCCGAAGCCGATCCCGGTATAAGAGGTTTCGGCGAAGCGCGGGGTGCCCATCGCGGCGAGATCGCCCGGCAGGTGGTTGGCCAGCATCAGCTCGACACTCTTGCGGCCGAGCAGCCGCTGACCGTCGAGGGTGCCGCGGTTGAGGATCATCCGGCAGAAGCGCTGGTAATCGGCGGCCGTCGAAACCAGCCCGCCCCCGCCCGAGGCGATGGCCGGCGGGTGCGCGAAGGCCGTTTCCACGGAATCGTCGAACAGACGCAGCCGGCGTTCCCGATCGTACGCGTAGGTGGCGCAGAAGCGCGGCATCAGCGCGGGTGAAACGTGGAAATCGGTATCGACCATGCCGAGCGGCTTGATCACGAAATCGCGGAGATAGTCGGCGAAGGGCCGACCGCTGACGACCGCCACGTACTGGCCGAGCACGTCGGTGGCGACGCTGTAGTTCCAGGCGCTGCTAGGCTGGGCGAGGAGCGGCAGCTTCGCCACCCGGGCGGTCATCTCGGCGAGCGTGCCCTCCCGCGCCAGGAAGTCGATCCCGTTCTCGCGGTACTGCGCGTCGACCAGGGTCGCCTCCATGAAGCCGTAGGTCAGGCCGGCCGTATGGGTGAGAAGATCCCGCACGGTGATCGGCCGGCGCGCCGGCTCGGTCTCGATCTTCGCGCGATTGCCGCCCACCGCGACGCGCATCTCTGAGAATTCAGGCAGGACGCGCGCGATCGGATCGTCGAGCTGAAACAGGCCCTGCTCGTAGAGCTGCATGACCGCCACCGAGGTCAGCGGCTTGGTCATCGAGTAGATCCGCGCCACCGTGTCGAGGGTGAACGGCGTCCCGCGAACGAGGTCGGCTTGGCCGCAGGCCCGGGCGAAGGCGGGCCGCCCCCGGCGCGTTACCGTGACCGACAGGCCGGCGAGCCGTCCCTCCGCCACGAGGCGGTCCATCCAGGGCTCGATCCGGGCGAGACCCGCCGGATCGAAGCCGGCAGCCTTCGGGTCGGTTTCGGTCAGCGCGCTCATGGCGTCTCCACGACGATTCAGGCGAAAAGCGTAAGGGGGCGGACGACGAAAATCACCACCCCATCGTCCCCGGCGTCCCCTTGAACGGGCCGACGATGCCGGGGGTGATCCAGCCGCCGTAGAAGCTGCCGGGCTGAGGCGTGACCGGATCCCCGCCGACGAAGCAGGCATCCATCGGCCCCGCGTAGAACGCGACGTAACCGGCGATCACGCGGAAATCCGGTGTCGGATCCGGATAGGTCCAGACGGCTCCTGGGACCATCCTGCCGCCGCCCTGTACGTCGAACAGCCGCGCTTGGCCCTTCCACTCGCAGATGCCGGCGCGCCGCGGGTTGACGAGCGTACCCCCTGCGATATCGCCCGGCGGCAGGTAGTAGGTCGGCGGATGGGAGGTCTCCAGCACCCGGAAGCCGGCGTCCGTCTCGGCGATCACGGCCCCGCCGAGCACGACGCGCAGCCGCTGCCGCACCGGCTCCAGCCGTGGCGGGCGCGGGTAGTCCCAGACACTCTCCTCGCCCGGCTTGATCGGATCCGGTGTCGGATGGGTCGGCAGCCTGATCATGTGGATTCCCGTGCAGAGCGCATGCGCGGGCGATATAGGGCGCTCACCGGGCCGTTTGTCGGAAGGCCGGCCCGTGCTAGCCCGGAGCCGACATTCGAGCCCGGGATCACCCGCGATGGACATCGCCCTCTTTCTCGACTTCGACGGTACGCTGGCCGAAATCGCGCCGCGCCCCGATGCGGTCGTGGTGGAGCCCGGCCTCGTGGAGACGCTGGAGCGGCTGCGCGAACGCCTCGGGGGCGCGCTGGCGATCGTGACCGGCCGGCCGGTTGCGGTGATCGATGGCTTCCTGGCGCCCGCCCGCCTCGATGCCGCCGGACTGCACGGCGTCGAACGCCGGCTCGGTGGCGCCCTCAGCGGCAGCCGGGCGGAGGACCATCCGGCCCTGCGCCGGCAGGTCGCGCGGCTCGAAGCCGAGAGCGCCGCGCTGCCGAACGTCCTGATCGAGGACAAGGGCGCCTCCGTGGCGGTGCATTGGCGGCTCGCGGGCGCCGACGATGCGGCGCGCGCCGAGGCGCTCGTCAAGGCGGCCGCCGAGGTGCTCGGCGCGGACTATCGGCTGCAGCTCGGCAAGGCGGTCGGTGAGATCGTCCCGGCGCAGGCCACCAAGGCCCATGCGATCCGCGCCATCATGGAGCAGCCTCCCTATCGCGGGCGGGTGCCGGTTTTCTTTGGCGACGACCGGACGGACGAGATCGCCTTCGCGTCGGTCAATGCGGATGGCGGAATCGCCGTCCGGGTCGGTGACGGCGAGACCGTCGCGCACCATCGCCTGCCCGATCCGGCCGCGATCCGCGCCCTGCTGCGGGACTGGGCTGCGGGCGGTACCATCGATCCGGCGGCGCTGCCGCCGGCCTGAGCCAAGCGGCGTCAGGGGAGGATCGGCATGTCCGACGGCTTCGTGGACGGCGGCCCCCGGATCATCCTGCGGATCGAAGCGGCGTGCCTGCTCGTCTGTTCGGTCGCGGCCTATGCCTGGCTCGGACAATCCTGGTGGATCTTCGCCGCCCTTCTGTTCGCCCCCGATCTCAGCATGCTGGGTTACGCCGCCGGCCCCGGCGCGGGCGCCATCGCGTACAACGCGGTCCATACGGTAACGCCGCCCCTGGTCGGCCTGTGCGCGGCGGTGGTGCTGGGTCAGCCGCACGTCGCTGGGCTGGCCCTGATCTGGCTTGCCCATATCGGGCTTGATCGGACGCTCGGATATGGCCTCAAATACGCCAGCGGGTTCGGCGATACGCATCTCGGCACGATCGGCCGGGCGCGGATGACGGCGAAGGCACCCCAATAGGGCGATTCCGTCTTCAGCGGGGCTTGCCCAACCGGGGCTGTGCGGCGAATGAACCACCGCGAAGGTTCAGCGAGCAGAGGCACCTTGCGATGTTCGAGTTTCCGGTCCTCGTCGGCGACATCGGCGGCACGAATGCCCGGTTCGGCCTGATCGAGGCACAGGGGGAACAGCCCCGGCTCCTGTCGCACGAGGCGACCGCGGATCATCCCGACCCGTCAAGCGCCATCCGGGCGTCCCTGGCCAAGGCCGGCGATCTCAAACCGCCCTGTTCGGCCATCCTGGCCATGGGCGGCCGGGTCGATGGCCCGGTGAACCAGCTGACGAACGCGCATTGGCAGATCGCCGGACAGCGCATCGGCGAGGATTTCGGGCTGGCCTCCGCGGTGGTGGTGAACGATTACGTACCGGTGGCCGCCGGTGCCGCCGGCATCGCGCCGCACGACCTCACGTCGGTCGGGCCCTGCCCACCGATCTCCGGTGGTGCGCGGGTCGTGCTGGGACCGGGCACGGGGTTCGGCGCAGCGGCCCTGGTGCCGTACGCGACGCAGCTCGCGATCGTCTCCACCGAGGCCGGCCACACCGATCTCGGCCCGGCCGACGCCTTCGAGGAGAAGGTCTGGCACGCGCTGGAGCGGGTCGAGGATCGGATCACCGTGGAAGCCATCCTGTCCGGCCCCGGCCTCGCACGGCTGCACGCGGCGGTGGCGCATGTCCGCACCGGTCGGCCGCACGAGAAGATCGAGCCCGCCGCGGTGACCGAGACCGGGCTCGACGCGTCCGATCCCCACGCCGCCGAGACGCTGGAGCTGTTCGGTCGGCTGCTCGGCCGCGTCTGCGGCGACCTCGCGCTGACCTTCCTGGCCACCAGCGGCGTCTATATCGGCGGCGGCATCGCCCCCCGGATCGTCCGGGTGCTGCAGGAGAGCGGGTTTCGCGACGCGTTCGAGCGCAAGGCGCCCTTCGCCGAGATGATGCGCAAGATCCCAACAAGCGTCATCACCGTGCAGGACCCGGCCTTCCAGGGCTTGGCGGCTTTGGCCAACGAGAGCCGGACGTTCGTCTACCACGGGCAGGTGTGGCGGAAGGGGGCGTAACAGCCCCCCGCTGCCTTGACCCGCACGTCAAGAGCAGGGACTTCGACCCCAGCCTCACGCCGCCGCCAGCGGCTTCGACACCTCTTCCAGCGACTTGCCCTCGGCCGCCGTGCCCCAGATCCCGCCGACCACGGCGGCGATCAGCATCAGCACGGCGCCCAGCCCGTAGCCGAACAGGACCCAGTCCCGCGAGCCGGTCTCGACCAGCGTGCCGAACAGCAGCGGCCCCGAGACGCCGCCGATGCCCGTGCCGACCGCGTAGAAGGCCGCAATGGCGAGCGCCCGGATCTCCAGCGGGAAGGTCTCCGAGACGGTGAGATAGGCCGAGCTCGCCGCCGCGGAGGCGAAGAAGAACACCACCATCCAGGCGCCGGTCTGACCGACCGGCCCGAACACGTCGAGGCGGAACAGCACGCCGACACCGGCGAGCAGCAGCGCCGAGATGCCGTACGTGAAGGCGATCATCTGGCGCCGGCCGATCGTGTCGAACAGCCGCCCGAGCAGCAGCGGGCCGAGGAACGAGCCGAGCGCGAAGGGCAGCAGGTACCAGCCGACGCTGTTGCCCGGTACCTGATAGAATCGCTCAAGAACCAGCGCGTAGGTGAAGAACAGCGCGTTGTAGAAGAAAGCCTGCGCGATCATCAGCGCGAGGCCGACCATGGTCGCCTTGCGGTTCGTGACGAACAGCGCCTTGAACACCTCCGAGAGCGGGGTGCGGTCGCGGGTGCGGACCTTCATGCGTTTGCTCTCGTCCACCGGTGGCAGGGTCACGCCCTCGTCGGTGAAGCGCTTCTCGATGCCGGTCACGACCCGGTCGGCCTCTGCGGCGTAGCCGTGGGTAGCGAGCCAGCGCGGGCTCTCGGGGATCCAGGTTCGCAGCAGCAGGATCACGAGGCCGATGGCGCCGCCCGTGAAGAAGGCGACCCGCCAGCCCCAAGCCGGGTCGATCACCTCGGGCTTCAGCAACACGATCGACATGAACGATCCGATGGCCGCGCCGATCCAGAATGAGCCGTTGATCACAAGGTTGGTCCAGCCCCGCACCCGGGCCGGGACCAGTTCCTGAATGGTCGAGTTGATTGCTGTGTACTCGCCGCCGATCCCCGCGCCGGTGAAGAACCGGAAGATGCAGAAGCTCCAGATATTCCATGACAAGCCGGTCGCCGCCGTAGCGACGAGGTAGAGGGCCAGCGTGATGAAGAACAGCTTCTTCCGCCCGATCCGGTCGGTCAGCCAGCCGAAGCCGATCGCGCCCGTGACCGCGCCCACGAGGTAGCAGGAGGCGGCGAGCCCAACGTCGAATTCGGAGAACGACATCGGCGGCTGGCGCAGGGCGCCCACCAGGGAGCCGGCCAGCGTCACCTCCAGGCCGTCGAGCACCCAAGTGATTCCCAGGGCAACGATGACGAGGACGTGGAATCGACCCCAGGGCAGCCGATCGAGGCGCGCCGAAATGTCGGTATCGATCACTTGGCCGATCTGCGCCCGTTCGGGCGTTCCGGAGGTCCCCTCGACCTTGCTCGTCATCTGCGCATGTCCTCCCGAACGGGCCGTTTACCCTGCCTGACCAGCCCGCATTTACCGAAACACCAGACAGGTGTTGGCAACGGGTTGGGAATCGATTCGGTTCGAACCGGTTTTCATTTGCTGCGCGCAGAGAGGAGGGATCCACGCGGTGCCCCCTCATGTCATCCCGTCCTGCTTCTCCCCGTCGCCGCCTCGCCCGCTTCGCGCTGCTCAGCCTGATGATCATGGTGGGCTTGGCGACCGTCCCGTCGAAGGGCGCCGACGCGCATCTCGAACGGCCGAAGCCTCACGTCTCGATGCCGACCGCCGACCGGTGGCGCCTGCGGCCGGTCGAACCGGCGACGCCGAGCACGACCGGCAGCATCCGCGGCCGCATCGAGACGCCGATCCCGGAAAGCCGCCGCCGTGTCCGCCTCGTCTATCCAGCGCTCATCGAAGCGCGCTGAACCGGTCGCCGGTTTGGCGAACCGCGTCAGCTCGGGCACAGCGCCTGCTTGGTGCGTCGCGGCCCTTGAGGCTGGATTCGAGCGGAGTCGGGAATGGCAGAGGCGATCGCCCTCATCGGATGCAAGGGCCGGACGCAGGAGGCCGATCACCTGGCGGTGCTTTCTACCGCGATGCCCGAGGAACGGATCGTTCCGTTCCGCCTGATGGACGATGCGGAGCACGCGGCGACCCAGGTCGCCATCGTGGCCAACCCCGATCCCGCCGAGGTCGCGGCCCTGCCGAACCTCGTCTGGGTGCAAAGCCTCTGGGCCGGCGTCGAGCAGCTGGTCGGGGCCTTCGACCGGCCGTTGCCGATCGTGCGGCTGGTCGATCGCGAGATGGCCCGCACCATGGCGGAGGCGGTGCTGGCCTGGACCTACTACCTCCAGCGGGACATGCCGGCCTACGCACGTCAGCAGCGTGCCGGTGTCTGGCGGCCCCACCTCTATCGGAAACCCACGGACACGACGGTCGGCTTGCTGGGGCTCGGCGCCCTCGGGATCGCGGCGGCGGAGAGGCTCCTCGGTGCGGGCTTTCGCGTGGTCGGGTGGAGCCGCAGCCCGAAATCCGTCCCCGGTGTCGATGCGGAGCACGGGCTGGAGGCGCTCCCGGCGATGCTGGCCCGATGCGACATCCTCGTCTGCCTCGTGCCGCTGACGCCGGAGACGCGCGGCCTCGTGAACGCCGAGCGTCTGGCGGCGCTGAAGCCCGGCGCGGCGCTGATCAACTTCGCCCGCGGCCCGATCGTTGTGACGGCGGATCTGATTGCGGCGCTGGACAGCGGCCAGCTCGCCCACGCGGTGCTCGACGTCTTCGAAACCGAACCCCTGCCCGCCGAAGACACCCTCTGGGCCCATCCGGGCGTAACCGTGCTGCCGCACGTCTCGGGCCCGACCGATCTGCCGTCAGCGGCCGCGACGGTGGCGGCCAACCTGCGCGATTTCCGTCGGACCGGGCAGCTGCCGCGGGGCATCGATAGAAGCCGGGGCTACTGACGCGACACCCGGTCCCGCCGGCGGACGTGAACCCTGGCCGTATCGGCGTGTTGATGCCCAACTGCCGCGCTTGCGCCGGCGGAGCCGGAAGGATTCTGACAGATCATGGGTTGGCCACGCCGCATTCTGATCGGTACCGGCGTCGTGGCCGTTGCGGTCGGCGCCACCGCGAGCCTCGGGCGGTTCAGCTACGCGCCGATGCCAAACCGGGCGGACCTGCTCAACGCCGACCGTTACCCGATCCAGACCGCCTTCGACATTCTCGGGCGCCGGGTTTTGCGGGCGGAGGCGGATCGCCTGAACGCCACGGAGAGCGGCCGGACGGAACTGGCGCCGGGTGGGACTGCGGTTGCGATCGATCCCGCCATGGTCGAGCGCGGGCGGCAGGCCTTCTACCAGGAGACGTTCGGCAACGAGGTCTTCCTCACAGACGTGATGGGCATGCTCGACGGCGGGCTGACGCCGACGCAGGTCGCGCTGGCGGTGGCCAAGCTTGGCGGACAGGGCACCACCAACCTGCAGGTCGCCATGGCCAGCGACATGCGCGTCGGCGAGCGCGTCTACAAGAAGGGCGAGTTGGTCCCGACCGGGCTCGACGTGCCGAAGGGCGGCGCCTTCATCATCGGGATCAAGACGGTCTACGATCGCGGCCACCTGCGCATGGGCATCACCTGCGCGCTCTGCCACGCCGCGGTCGATCCCGGGACCGGCAGGGTGGTGGAGGGCGCGCCGAATATCGATCTCAACGCCGGGCTGCTGATGGCCCTGGCCAAGAACTCGTCCGCCTACTTCATGCACGCCAGCGTGCCGGAGGCCGATACTCGGCCGAATGCCGATCCGCAGCACACGGGCTCGACCACGACAGGGCCGGTCCTGCCGGACGCGGCGGCTGTCGAGGCGGCCACCAAGGTGCAGGTCGCGAGCTGGCCGCCCGGCAGCTTCGACTCGTCGGCGGACCGGGTCACCAACCCGACCTCGATCCCGTCGAGCTTTTCGGCCTATGGCGAGCCCTACAGCTGGAGCGGGCGCGAAGCGATCGGCCCCTTCGCGGGCCTATCGTCGCTCAACAACAACGTGCATGCGGCCAATTCCGACACTACCCAGCTCGCGGCGGCCGCGCCCTGGCTGTTCGGCATGGACACCGAGACCTATCTCGGCATCGTTCTGCGCGGGTCGGCCACCGAGGCGTTTCGCTACAAGCCGGACGGCAGTCGGAGCCCGTCCGCGGTGTTGCAGAGCGTCGACCCGACGCCGGCCTCGCCGGGCCTGAACAGCTACGCAGTGCTGCCGACCTATCCGGCCACCAACTACGTTACCGATAACGGCCTGTTCACCTCAGTGGCCGGAGAGCCGGTGAACCACGCCAACAACGCGATGTCGGCCTTTCAGAACCTGCTGCATCCGCCGGCCGGCGGTCAGGATGCCGACAAGGTACGGGCTGGCCGGGCCGTGTACGAGAAGGTGGGCTGCGGTGCCTGCCATTCCGGACCGGCGCTCACCAACCACCGGGTCATCCCGGAGGCCGAGATCGGCACGGAACCGACCCGGGCCCGCGCCGGCGCCAAGATGGAGGCGCGCCTGTCCCCGCCGACGATGTTTGCCGTCGGCACGCCGTTCCCGCTCACCGACACGCCGGCGATCGTGCCGGTGCCGCTCGCGGGCGATGCCCTGACGCAGGTTCAGCTCGCCTGGGGGCAGGGTGGGACGGAGGGCGGTTATAAGGTCCCGAACCTCGTCGGCCTCGCCTGGACGGCGCCTTACCTGCATGATTCCGGCGTCGCGGTCGGGACCGACATGGAGCGCCAGCTCGGCGTCCCGGGCACACTCTACAAGGGTGTGGCGCCGGATCCGGCCAACAGCCTGCGGGCGCTCGTCGACCGGGATCTCCGCGCCAAGGTCGTGGCCGCGAACGCGGCCTCGGATACGGCGCGGATTGCCCGGGTTACCGGAAAGGGGCACGCCTTCTGGGCGGATGCCGGCGCGGGTGTCTCGCCCGATGAGCAGACGGCGCTGATCGCCTACCTGCTCTCGATCGATCGCCTGACGGAGCCGGCCGCAACGCCCTGAAGGGGTACGCCATGACGCAGAACACCGATCCGGTCTGGTTCATCACCGGTTGCTCGACAGGCTTCGGCCGTGAGCTCGCCAAATTGGTCATCGCGCGGGGCTGGCGCGTGGTGGTCACGGCGCGCGACCGTGCCAACGTCGCCGATCTCGCGCAGGGTGCCGAGGATCGCGTCCTACCCCTGTCGCTCGACGTCACCGCGGCGGGTCAGATCGCCGAGTCCGTGCGCGCCGCGCAAGACAGGTTCGGTCGGATCGACGTGCTCGTGAACAATGCGGGTTACGGCTATCAATCCTCGATCGAGGAGGGTGAGGACGACAAGATCCGCGCCCAGTTCGACGCCAACGTGTTCGGCCTGTTTGCGCTGACCCGTACGGTGCTGCCGGTGATGCGGGGTCAGGCATCCGGTCACATTCTCAACATCACGTCGGTGGCGGGCTTCGTCGGTTTCCCGGCCTCGGGCTACTACGCCGCCAGCAAGCACGCCGTCGAAGGGTTCTCGGATGCCCTGGCGGCCGAGGCCGCGCCGCTTGGGATCCGCGTAACCTGCATCGAGCCGGGTCCGTTCCGCACCGATTGGGCTGGGCGTTCGCTGATCCAGACCCAGAATGCGATCCTCGACTACGCCGCGACGGCTGGTGCCCGCCTCAAGGCCACGGCGGAGAAGAGCGGCACGCAGGCCGGCGACCCGGTGCGAGCAGGCGAGGCGATGATTCGGGTGACCGAGATGGAGGATCCGCCGCGCCACCTCGTCCTCGGCGCCTGGGGGTACGACGCGGTCACGAAGCGACTGAAGCAGCGTCTCGCCGAAATCGAGGCTTGGCGGCAGACGAGCCTCGGCGCCGATTACCCGGAGGCCTGAGTTCCGCTCTTCGCTCCGTTCGCTTCGCCGCGCACGCGATAACGGAGGGTTAGATCACGCCCTCGATCACGCCCCGCCGTTTGGCTTCCTCGGCCTCCAAGTACCAGTTCGACGGTGCCTTCTCGAGCACTTCGTCCAGGGTCACATCCGAGCCCTGGATCAGGTTGGAAAAGCCCTCGTTCTGGATCTCGATCGAGCACAGGATCTCATTGAGCGTCGCCTTCACGGAGGCGACGCAGGTCGTGAGCGGGCCCTGGACATGGAGCTGCTTGTTCATCTTGCGCTCGTGGATCATCAGCCGCGTACCGCGGGTCAGGTAACGATTCGGTTTCGCGAAGAAACTCATCAATGTCGTGCCGGCCGAGTAGATCGCCGCCTTGCCGAGGAACACGAACCGCCGGTTCGGGTCCATGGCGCTGTTGAAGCGGATGTCCTCGCCCATCATCCGGGCGACCTCGGGATCGCCGCCGAGCGTCGTCAGTTCGACCACCACAATCTCGCGGTCTCCCGCCGCGCCGAGTTGGCGGCGGAAGTCTTTGTACATGTCGTAATCGACCGGGCCCGAGAGCAGCACCGCGGGGGCCCGGAAGGCGGTCGGGTCGAGGGGTGGCGTGTCCATGGTCCTCCTGGTCGAACGGCCGGCTCCACCTAGGGGGAGCCGGAGTCAGCCTCAGCGCACCGGATCAGGCGCACCAGCGCCCTTGCCAACGAACGGGATACCCTCGATCGGGCATTCCTCGGTGCCGACGCTCTGACGAGTAATGGCCCTGACAGCATCGCGGGTTCCGTCGGGATCCTCGATCCAGCGCCGGTAGAACTCGTAGGGGCATTCCGACAGGCCGTGCCGGTTCTCCTTCGAGTTGATCATGCCGGTGTAGCCCCGGTGCAAAAGCTTGAAGAGGTGGTTCTCGGATTGGCCGTGGGCGCGGAAATCCCGGATCAGGAACTTGGAGAGGGCGGCGTACTGAATGCCCATCTCCTCCTCGCCGCACTCGCCGAGCGTCCGGCCGTCGAAGCCGATGATCGCCGAGTGGCCGAAATATGTGTACACGCCGTCGAACCCGGCAGCGTTCGAGACCGCAACGTAGACGTTGTTGGCGAACGCCATCGCCTTCGAGATGACGATCTGCTGTTCCTTGGCCGGATACATGTAGCCCTGGCAGCGGATGATCAGCTCGGCGCCCCGCATGGCGCAATCGCGCCAGATCTCGGGGTAGTTGCCGTCGTCGCAGATGATTAGGCTGATCTTCATCCCCTTCGGCCCGTCCGACACATAGGTGCGGTCGCCCGGATACCAGCCCTCGATCGGGGTCCAAGGCATGATCTTGCGGTATTTCTGGACGATCTCGCCTTGGTCGTTCATCAGGATCAGGGTGTTGTAGGGCGCTTTATTGGGGTGCTCCTCGTGGCGCTCGCCGGTGAGGGAGAACACGCCCCAGACCTTGGCCTCGCGGCAGGCGGCGGCGAACACCTCGGTCTCGGCACCTGGGACCGACGAGGCGGTCTCGTACATCTCGGCGGCGTCGTACATGATGCCGTGGGTCGAGTATTCGGGAAAGATTACGAGATCGAGGCCGGGCAGGCCGGTCTTCATCCCGACGATCATCTTGCCGATCGCCTTGGCGTTCTCAAGCACCTCGGCGCGGGTATGGAGCCGCGGCATCTTGTAGTTCACGACGGCGACGCCGACGCTGTCCTGGCTGGACGAGATGTCTCCGTGCATCATGGCGTTTGGTCCTCCTGACCTTGATCGCCCCCCAGGTGGGCGCGGCTCAGTGGCTGATCATCCAGGGCCGCGCACTCGGGAAGCCCTTGGCGGCGGCTGGGGCCGACTTCTTCGGCGAGCAGCAGCCGCAGCCCGACCCGTGGCTGCCCGAGCGCTTCGGCGCGTGGCGGCTGCGCTCGTTGGTGGCGTGGGCGGCCCGCAGCCCTGCGTCCATGCCGGCGATGCGCGGCGCCGTGAGGAACGCCCGTTGGCTCGACACGCCGCAATCCGGGCACGCATGCGGATCGCGGAACTCGGCCATCGGCCGCATCACCGTGAAGGGGCCGCAGGCCTCGCAGGCGTACTCGTAGACGGGCATGGGGTGCTTCCGGTGAAGGGAATGCGCTTGGGGCACGAGCCGCGGGTCCCCTCTCCCGCACGGGAGAGGGAGCAGGTCACAGATCCGGCGAGAGCGGCATCTGAATCGAGCCGTCGAGGAACTTCGTCGGCCCGTCGGCGCCGGGATTGATGTCGAACTCGAAGATCTTGGTCGGGATCCAGAGCGTCGCGCAGGCGTTCGGGATGTCGACGACGCCCGAGATGTGGCCTTGGACCGGTGCGGTGCCGAGGATCGAGTAGGCCTGCGCGCCCGAATAGCCGAACTTCTTCAGGTATTCGATCGCGTTCAGGCAGGCCTGCCGGTAGGCGATGTGGACGTCGAGGTAGTGCTGACCGCCGTGCTCGTCGACCGAAATACCCTCGAAGATCAGGTGATCGTCGAATTTCGGCGTGATCGGCGACGGCTTGAAGATCGGGTTCTTGATCCCGTACTTGGCCATGCCGTCCTTGATCAGCTCGACCTTGAGATGGACCCAGCCGGCCATCTCGATGGCGCCGCAGAAGGTGATCTCGCCGTCGCCCTGGCTGAAGTGCAGGTCGCCCATGGAGAGGCCGGCGCCCGGCACGTAGACCGGGAAGTAGATTTTTGAGCCGCGCGACAGATCCTTGATGTCGCAATTGCCGCCATGCTCGCGGGGCGGGACCGTGCGGGCGCCGGTGGCGGCGGCTGCGTCCTTCGCGTCGCCCTTGAGGCGGCCCATATGGGCCGTCGGACCGAAGGGGAGGGTAGCCAGCGCTGGCACGCGTTCCGGATCGGTGTCGTAGAGTGCCTTCTCGCGGGTGTTCCAGGTCTCCAGCATCTTGGGATCGGGCAGGCAGCCGATCAGGCCGGGATGGATCAGGCCGGGGAAGCGCACCCCCGGGACGTGGCGGGACTTGGTGAACATCCCCTCAAAGTCCCAGATCGACTTTTGGGCCTGGGGGAAGTGCTCGTCCAGAAAGCCGCCGCCGTTCTTCTTCGAGAAGAAGCCGTTGAAGCCCCATTGGCTCTCGGGCTTGGCACCGATGTCGAGGAGATCGACCACCAGCAGGTCGCCGGGCTCGGCACCCTCGACGCCGATCGGGCCCGAAAGGAAGTGCACGATCGAGAGGTCGATATCGCGCACGTCGTCCGCGGAATCGTTATTCTTGATGAAGCCGCCGGTCCAGTCGTAGGTCTCGACGATGAAGTCCGCGCCCGGCTTCACATACGCAACCATCGGGATGTCGGGGTGCCAGCGGTTGTGCACCATGTCGTTCTCGTAGGCCGATTGCGTGAGATCGACCTTGATCAGCGTCTCGGGCATCTCGTGTCTCCAGCTCCCTGACTCTCCGGGGCAAGCCCCGTCCACGCGCCGCTGCGCGTCTCTCACCCGCTCGCGAGCAGCTCTTTCAGCGCTTCGTCGAGGATCTTGATGTCGTCCGGGCTGGTGCCGGGCCCGCCTGCGAAGTGGCCCCACCACGTGTCGATCACGCGCAGCTCCGCGTTCGGCATGGCGGCCGCCTCGATGGCGTTGTCCTCCGGCGGGAAATACAGGTCGGTCGAGGCGGGCATCAGGATCGCCTTGGCGCGGATGGCGCCGAGCGCGGCCTTGAAGTCGCCCTGGAAAGTGTCGTTGGCGCTGATATCGCCGTGCTGCCACGTCCACAGCATGGCGAGCAGGTTGTTGGCGTCGCGCTCGTAGAACAGGCCTTCCCAGAACCCGATCAGGAAGTCCTCCAGCGAGGCGTAGCCCATGTGGGTGATGTCGGCCTCGAGCCGGTAAAAGGTCTGCGACAGGCCCCAGCCGGCGTAGACCCGGCCAAAGGCCCGCAGGCCCCGGGTCGGCGGGCTCGTGTACCAGCCCTCCGCCCAGGCGGCGTCGGCCTGGAGCGCCGCCTTGGCGCCCTCAAGGAAGACGTAGTTGTGCCGCGAGCACTTGGCCGAGCCCTGAAACGGCAGGATCTTCTGCACCATGTCGGGATACATCGCCGCCCAGTGGTAGGTCTGGAGCGCCCCCATCGACCAGCCGGTGACGAGGACGAGTTTCTCGATGCCGAAATGCTCGGTGACGAGGCGGTGCTGGGCGCGGACGTTGTCGTAGGCGGTGACGTTGGGGAAGCGCGGCCCGTTCCAGGGCGCGGGCGTGTTGCTCGGCGAAGACGAGAGCCCGTTGCCGAACATGTTCGGGATGATGATGAAGTACTTCTCCGGATCGAGGGCCTTGCCGGGGCCGATCAGCCACTCGTTCTCAGTGTGCTGGCCCGAGTACCAGGTCGGGTAGACGATGGCGTTGTCCTTGGCCGGGCTCAGCGTCCCGAAGGTCTTGAAGGCGAGCTTGGCCGCGCGCAGCGTCTTGCCGCACTGGAGCACGAAGTCGCCGAGTTCGAAGATCTCATAATCGGCCATGTTGTGCCCCTAGACCGATAGGAACCGGGCCACCGCCGCCTCGTCGATCCCGTCGCGCGGGGCCTCGTGGACGATGGCGCCGTTCTCCATGACGATTACCCGGTCGGCGACATCGAGGGCGAAGCTCAGGACCTGCTCCGACACCACGATCGAAAGGCCGCGCGCGTCGCGGATTGTCTTGAGCGTCCGGCCCATCTCTCGGATGATCGACGGCTGGATGCCCTCGGTCGGCTCGTCCAGCAGCAGCACCTTCGGGCGGCTCGCGAGCGCCCGGGCGATGGCAAGCTGCTGCTGCTGCCCGCCCGAGAGGTTGCCACCGCGCCGGCCCTTCATCTCCAGCAGGACCGGGAACATGTCGTAGAGGTCCTGCGGCACCTTGCGGGTGCCCGTGACGGTGAGGCCGGTCTCGATGTTCTCCTGGACCGTCATGGTGGAGAAGATCATCCGGCCCTGCGGCACGTAGGCGAGGCCTTTGGCGACCCGGACGTGGCTCTTGAGCCCGGCCACGTCCGTGCCCTCGACCTGGATCGACCCTGCTTTCACGGGCACGAGACCCATCAGGGTCTTCATGAGCGTGGTCTTGCCCATGCCGTTGCGGCCCATGACGGCGACGATTTCGCCTGGCGCCACCGAGAAGGTGAGTCCGTGCAGCACTTCGCTCTGGCCGTAAGCGGCGTGCAGATCCTCGACGGCGAGCGCCGCCGTGGCGGATGGGATCGTGGCGAGTGGGGGCGCCTGAATTCCGGGCGGGTGCGCGGTCTGAAGCGACGCCATCGTCAATGTCCCAAATACACTTCGATGACTTTCGGGTCGTTCTTGACCCGCTCCATCGACCCTTCGGAGAGTACTTTGCCCTGGTGCAGGACGGTCACCCGGTGGGCGATGTCCTCGACGAACTTCATGTCGTGCTCGATCACCAGCACCGAGCGGCCCTTGATGATCTGGTTGAGCAGTTCGGCGGTCTTGATCCGCTCGCCGACGCTCATGCCGGCCACCGGCTCGTCGAGCATCAGCAGTTCCGGGTCCTGGATCAGCAGCATGCCGATCTCCAGCCACTGCTTCTGGCCGTGGCTTAGGAACTCGGCTCGCTCCTTGAGCTGATCCTTCAGGAAGATCGTCTCGGCGATGGCGTGGATGCGGTCGCGGACTTCCGCATCGCGCTTGAACGTCAGGGCGCCGAACACCGAGCGTCCGCGCGGGAACGAGATTTCGAGATTCTCGAACACCGTCAGGTCGTCGTAGATCGACGGCGTCTGGAACTTGCGGCCGACTCCGGCCTGGACGATGGCGCTCTCGGACAGCTTTGTCAGCTCCTGACCCTTGTACCTGATCGATCCGGCGCTCGCCCGGGTGCGTCCGCAGATCAGGTCCAGCACCGTGGTCTTTCCGGCGCCGTTCGGGCCGATGATCACCCGGATCTCGTCGGGCTCGACGTAGAACGACACGTCGTTGACCGCCTTGAACCCGTCGAAGGAGACCGTCAGCGCCTCGACGGCGAGGAGATGATCGGGCGGGGCCGCCTCGGCGCCGACCACGGGAGAGGAGAGGATCGCGGCGTTCATGGGCAGGATCACTCGGCCGGGGCGCCTTGGGGCGGGACGATGGCGGGCGGCGGGGCGCGAAGGCCCTTTACCCGGCGGGTGAGGCGGGGCTCGATCTGCTCGCGCCAGATCCCGGCAAGGCCGTTCGGGAAGGCCAGCACCACCGCGATGAACAGGGCGCCGAGGCCGAACAGCCAGAGGTCCGGGAAACTTTCGGAGAAACTGGTCTTGGCCCAATTGACCAGAAGCGTGCCCCAGACCGCGCCGAACAGGGACAAGCGCCCGCCGACGGCGGCGTAGATCACCATCTCGATCGAGGGCACGATGCCCACGAAGGAGGGCGACATGAACCCGACCTGCAGGGTGAACATTGCCCCGCCGATCGCGGCCAACCCGGCGGCGAAGCAGAAGGCGAAGACCTTGAACCCCGCCACCGAGTAGCCAGAGAAGCGGACCCGATCCTCCTTGTCGCGCATGGCGACGAGGATACGGCCCAGCTTCGATTTCTTCACGTATTGCGCCGCCAGAATGCAGGCGATCAGCAGGCCGCCATTGACGAAGTACAGGATGGTCTTTGCGCTATCGGTGCGGATGTCCCAGCCGTGGAGGGTGCGCAGGTCGGTGATGCCGTTGATGCCGCCGGTATAGCCCTGCTGGCCGACGATCAGGATCGTCAGGATCGCGGCGATCGCCTGGGTGATGATGGCAAAATAGGTGCCGCCGACCCGGCGCTTGAACATCGCGAAGGAGATCAGCATCGCGAACAGGACCGGGACCGCGACCACAAGGATCAGGGTCAGCGGCAGGCTTTTGAACGGCTGCCAGAACCACGGGATCGCGGTGATCTGGTTCCAATCCATGAAGTCCGGGATGCCCGGCGTCGACTGGATCTTGGTGTTGGCGACGCTCGAAGCTTCGAGCTTCAGGTACATCGCCATGCAGTAGCCGCCGAGGCCGAAGAAGCAACCCTGGCCCAACGAGAGGATGCCGGCATAGCCCCAGCAGATCACGAGCCCCAGGGCCACGAACGCGTAGGTCAGATACTTGCCGACGAGGTTGAGGCGGAAGCTGTCGAGCAGCATCGGCAGGACAACCAGGATCACCCCGGCCAGCAGAGCCAAGCTCAGCCACTCCACCGGCTTCATGAACGGGTTGTCGTTGACGGTGACGGATTTGGTGAGGGTCTGGACCGGATTCGTCATGGTCGAAAAATCCTCAGCGCCGGACCTTGAGGGTGAAGAGGCCCTGCGGCCGCAACATCAGGATGCCGACCACCGCGAGCAGCGTGATTACCTTGGCCATCGAGCCGGAGAGGAAGAACTCCAGGGTCGACTGCGTCTGGGAGATCGAGAAGGCCGACGCGATGGTGCCCAAGAGGCTGGCGGCGCCGCCGAACACGACGATCAGGAAGGTGTCGACGATGTAGAGCTGGCCCGAGGTCGGCCCGGTGGAGCCGATCATCGTGAAGGCCGAGCCGGCAATGCCCGCGATGCCGCAGCCCAGGCCGAAGGTGTAGCGATCGACCTTCTCGGTATCGATGCCGACCGCCCCCGCCATGGCACGGTTCGACATGACTGCGCGGACCTGCTGGCCGAAGCGCGAACGGTAGATCAGCAGGGCGACGCTGACGGTGATCAGGATGGTGATCCCCATCACGAACAGGCCGTTGACCGGGATCTCGATCGTGTCGGTGACCTGCACCGAGCCGATCAGCCAGGACGGCAATTCGACGCCGACCTCGCGGGCCCCGAAGATCGACCGGTAGGCCTGCTGGAGAATCAGCGATAGGCCCCAGGTGGCCAGCAGGGTGTCGAGCGGGCGCTTGTAGAGGAACCGGATCAGGCTCCACTCCACCAGCATGCCGAGCGCCCCGGAGGCCAGGAACGCCAGCGCCATGGCGACGAAGAAGTAGGCCGGAAACAGCACCGGCACGTAGGTCTGGCAGAAGGCCGAACAGAGATACGTCACGTAGGCGCCGAGGATCATGAACTCCCCATGGGCCATGTTGATCACGCCCATCTGGCCGAAGATGATCGCCAGCCCGAGCGCCATCAGCAGGTAGACGGAGAACAGGATCAGGCCGGCGAAGCCCTGCATGGCGAAGATCGCGCCGAGATCGCCGAGGGAATAATCGCCGAGCATTTTCTCATGTCTCCCGCGCCTGGGGATGCCTAATTGAAGCCCGCGGCGCCCTCCCTCCCCCCTTTGCGGGGGAGGGTGGCCCCTGCGTCGGCAGGGGTCGGGAGAGGGGAGCCCGGCTTCCGTA
>NZ_JALNUM010000072.1:0-33179 GCF_026540795.1 Methylobacterium sp. GC_Met_2 | reverse complement strand
CCCGCCCTGTGTCCGCCGCGATGGCGGCCCCTCCCCCAGCTGTGGCTGCGGCCTCCGCTAATGCGGACGCGCCCCTGCGGCAGCGGGCTGAGGCGATCCTGGCGGCCCAGGCCGAGATGCTGGACGTTCCGGTCGAGGCGGCGCTGGATGCGGGGCGGCGCGAGTCGGTGCGGACGGTGGTTCTGCGCTGCCTGCCGCACCTCGCCCCGGCCCGGGCGGAGGCGCTGACCGCCGCCCTCGCCCGGCCCGGCGATGCGGCCGCGCTCCGCGCCGTCCTTCGGGAGGGGGAAGAGACGGCATCGGCGGCCGCTGTCGTGCCGGCGCCGAAGGCGGTCCAGAAGCCCGCTGTGTCCACAGCG
This sequence comes from Methylobacterium sp. GC_Met_2, assembly GCF_026540795.1. NCBI lineage: Bacteria > Pseudomonadati > Pseudomonadota > Alphaproteobacteria > Hyphomicrobiales > Methylobacteriaceae > Methylobacterium > Methylobacterium sp. GC_Met_2. The sequence continues at coordinate 32,820 of NZ_JALNUM010000072.1, read as the reverse complement.
CCTACGGCGCCCCTGACAGCCGGCCCGCCCGCAGAAGCGTCGGAGAATGGTACAGGTTCTGGCGCGGCCCCGGCGCGGATGCTCCGGGTCGATCAGGCCAAGGTCGACACCCTGATGAACTTCGCGGCCGAACTGACGGTCGCCAAGAACGGGCTCGCCTACCTCGCCGGGCGGGTCGAGCAGGTCAGCGGCTCGCGCCAGCTCGGGCGGGAGATCAAGGAGCAATACGCGGTCATCGATCGGATCGCGCAGAGCCTTCAGGTCGGCGTCATGGCGATCCGCATGATGCCGGTGAGCCAAGTGTTCCAGCGCTTCCCCCGGCTGGTGCGCGACACCATGCGCAAGCTCGGCAAGGAGGCTGAGCTCGTGATCCAGGGTGAGGATACCGAGGCCGACAAGAACGTCCTGGAGAGTCTCGCCGACCCGTTGATCCACATGGTCCGCAACGCCCTCGACCACGGGATCGAGATGCCGGCCGAGCGGCTGGCCGCCGGCAAGCCGGCCCAGGGGACCCTGCGCCTCTCTGCCCGCCAGGAGAACGACAACGTCATCATCGAGGTGGCCGATGACGGAAAAGGCCTCGATCCGGACGTGGTGCGCGACAAGGCCGTGCGTGTCGGCCTGATCACCCCGGATCAGGCGGCCCAGATGGCGCCCGAGGAGATCGTCAACCTCGTCTTCGCCCCCGGCTTCTCGACCAAGGAGCAGGTCTCCGACCTCTCGGGCCGGGGCGTGGGTATGGATGTGGTGCGCAACGTCGTGCGCAAGGCCGGGGGCGACGTCTGGCTCGCGAGCCGCCTCGGCCAGGGCAGCTGCGTGACCGTGCAATTGCCGTTGACCATGGCGGTGACCCGGATCGTCACCGTGGAGGCCGGCGGCCAGCAATACGGCGTCGCCATGGATGCGGTGGCCGAGACCGTGAAGGTGCCCCTTGGCCAGATCCACAGGATCAAGCAGCGCGAGACCTTCGTGCTGCGCGACGCGGTGATCCCCCTGGTTCGGCTCGCCGACAGCCTCGGTCTCGCCCCCGCGACGGGCGCCCCGCCCGACGAGGAGGCCGTGATGGTCGCCCGGGTCGGACGCGAGCGGATCGGCATCGTGGTCGATGGCTTCCGCGAGCGCATGGAGGTGATCGTGCGGCCCCTCGACGGGCTGCTCGCCGGCCTCGTGGGCTTCTCCGGCACCGCGCTGCTCGGTGACGGCCGGGTCCTCCTGGTCCTCAACCTTCCGGATCTGATCTGATGCCCTTCGAACAAGACGGCGCAACCATCCGGCTGACGGGGCACTGTTCGGTCGAGGATGCCGAGCCCCTGCTCGACGTCCTTCGGGCAACGCCGGACGCGACGGTCGATCTCACCGAGGCCGCGTGGCTCCACACCGCCGTGCTGCAGGTGCTGATGGTGGCGACCCCTGCCCTGCGCGGCCGTCCGGACGGTCTGGTGCCGGCGGCCTGCCTCGCCGGCCTTCCCGTGACGGAGGCCGGATGAGCGCGCGCATCCTCGCGGTCGCCAATCGGAAGGGCGGCACCGCCAAGACCACCACGGTGGTGAATCTCGCCGCCGCCCTCGCGGCGCGCGGCCTGCGGGTGCTGCTCGTCGACCTCGATACGCAGGGGCATACCGGCCTGGGCTTCGGGGTGCGGGCGGCATCGGGCGAGCCGACGGTGCACGATCTCTACCGCGGCACCGGGGCTGTGGATCTCCGCGGCGCCATCCGTGGCACGAACGTGCCCCAGGTCGACATCCTGCCGGCCGACCGCGGCTTCTCGGGCCCGGACGGCGCCGTCGCGCCCCTGGGTCTCGCGACGGCGCTGAAGCCCCTGGCCGCCTCCTACGCGATCACCCTGATCGACACCGCACCGACCGCCGACGCCCTGCTGATCAACGCGCTGGCGAGCGCGCACCACGTCCTCGTCCCCACCCAGCTTCATCACCTCGCGGTCGACGGGGTCGGGCAGTTCGCCCGCTCGTATTTCCACGTCGCCACGACGCTCAACCCGGATTTGCGCGGCCTCTCGATCATGCCGGTCCAGGTCGATCTGCGGATCACGATGCAGCGGGAGGCACTCCAACGGCTCGAGGCCCGGTTCGGCCGCGAACGCCTGCTGCCGGGCATCCGCTCGGACATTGCACTCGCGGAGGCATTTGGGCGCGAAACGCCGCTCAGATACTTTAAGCCTCGGTCACGGGCCATTCAGGATTTTGACGTGCTATGCAGTCACGTCATGGAAAAAGTCTTTGCGATCTAAAAATACCTATTGCTGGCAAAGTTAAAACGATTGTAAACTTGGCGTGTAGTACTGAAAGGCGAGGCAATGCATAAGGTTTTGATTGTTGATGACTCTCCGACAATTCTGGCCAGCATGTCGGGTATTCTTGGAAGCGCTGGGTATATTACGGTGAAGGCGGTACATGCCGAGGATGCTCTCGCGCAGGTCCAGGCCGGTCTTCGTCCTGCTCTGGTCATTACGGACTATCACATGCCTGGCATGCACGGCGTTCAACTGATCCAGGAGTTGCGCAAGCTCACCCAGACCCGCTTCACGCCGATGCTCGTGCTGACGACCGAGTCCCAGCAGGAGAAGCGCGATGAGGCGCGCAAGGCCGGTGCGACCGGTTGGCTGGTGAAGCCGGTCCAGGCCGACAAGCTTCTGCAGGTCGTGAAGCAGGTCGCCCCGTCGCTCCAGGCTCTCGCCGCCTGATCGCGGTGGCGCGCCTTGCCGAACTCCGCACGCGGGCTTCGGACCTCGTCCGGTAGCGTGCTGCCGACCAAGCCGGAGCGACCGATCCCACCGATGCAAACCGCGGCCCCCGCCATCCTCAAGATCGAGATGAAGACGCTCCTGATCAGCGGCGGCGCTGGCTGTGTCGTCGGCGTTCTGCCGCTGATCCTCGGCGCGGCACAGCCGGTCCATCTTGTGATCGCGGCAGCGTCGGCCGTGTGCGGCGGCCTCGTGACGCGCGCGCTGCAGCGGCCGGCGGTCGCGTTCCCGTCGGATGTGCCGCTCGGGCATCAGACTGTGGCCACCGCTGCCGACGAAGCCGCGTGGCATGGACCGCAATCGGCGGCGAGCCGGCCAGCCGAGGTGACGCCGGATGTGACGGCACAGGGCGCGGCGCAGGATGTCGCGCAGGATCTGGCCGACCTCCAACCCTTCTTCTCCGTGACGCGCGAGCAATTGCGCAGCATCGTCGGGCAAACCGAAGGTGCGGCTTCGGCAATCATGGCATCCCTGGAAGCGCTCAGCGCGGCGCAGAACCGCAGCGCCGTCTGCATCAACGACACGCGCGAGCGGATCGTCGGCGTCGCCGAGCAGAGTGACACCGCCCTGCACACGCTGGCGCGGTCGCTCGGAACCTACCTCGACGGACGCCTGCGGGAGACCCGGGCGGAGCGCGGCGCGGTCGATGCCGCGGCGGCGCAGATGCGCGGCCTCGACACCCTGATCGTCTCCCTGGAGAAGGTCGGCGCCTCGACCCGAATGCTCGCCCTCAACGCGAATATCGAGGCCAGCCGGGCCGGCATCCATGGGGCCGGGTTCAAGGTCATTGCCCGGGAACTCCAAGATCTCGCCCAGGCGTCCCAGACGGCCATGGCGGAGGCCCGGCTTCAGGTCACGAATGTGCAGCGGACGATCGGCCAGGTGCTCACCGTCGACCACGGGGCCGACGGGACGCGCACCGAGCAGGAGCGTCTCCAGGCCCTGATGACCGAACTCGACAGCATCGCCCAGACGACGACCGAGGTGTTGCTCGGTATGGTTCGCAACGACCTGTCGGAGGTCGCGACCCTGACCGGCGCGGTGGGCAACGAGGTTTTGTCGGTCTTCGGGCAGGTGCAGTTCCAGGACGTGGTTCGCCAGCAGATCGAGGCGATCGACGAGTCGAACGCGATGCTGGAGACGTGTCTCGACGGGTTCAGGCAGAGCCTGAGCGGGCGCGAGCCCGAGGCACCGGTCCGACCCGGCGCCATTCTGGAGTCGGCGCGAACGCGCTACGTCACGCAGATCCAGCACCGCGTCGACGCGCAGGCCCTGGGCCAAGCGACCGCTCACGCCGATGCGCCGGCTATCGAGCTGTTCTGAAGATCCCGAAGCGGTATCCCGACCGCGGTCGCAATCGTCCGGACTCGGTTGCCGCTTCCCAAGCGTCCGCGCATCGCTCCCACCCGAACATGCGCAGAATGTCCGGGCTTGCCGGTTCGCCACCCGCCGCGATGTCATGCGCCGGACCGATCCTTTTCGCGCCCGTATGAACCGCATGCGCCTGCGCCGACTTGCGCAGATATCCGACTGTCACGGAGGCGCGACATGACCGAACCTGGGGACATGGCGGATCAGCTCGCCGCCCTGCGCGCCGACAATGCCCGCCTGCGCCGCCTGCTCGACGAAGCCGGCATGCCCGACAGCCTGCGGCACGGCTTGCGCAACACGATGGCGACGTTGCGCATCATCATGCATCGGTCCGCCGAGAGCGCCACCGATGTCGAGACCTACGTCACCCATCTGGACGGGCGCCTGAGCGCCCTGCTGCGGGTCCCATCCACCACGGACGTGCTCGGCGAGATCGATCTGCACTCCCTGGTCTCGGATGAGCTGATGGTCCACCTCGTGCGCGAGGGCGATCAGGCGACGATTGCCGGCCCGCGCGTGCGTCTCCGGCCGAAGCCCGCCTTGAGTCTGGCGCTGGCGCTGCACGAACTGGCGAGCAACGGGATCGAACACGGGGCCCTCGCCCTGCCGCAGGGGCGAGTAGCGGTGACGTGGGAGATGCAGCCGGACGAGTCCGGGCCGATCCTGGCGCTGCTGTGGGACGAGGCCGGCGGAACGGCGATCCGGGAGCCCGCGCACCGCGGCTTCGGCATGACGCTCCTCGAAGACATGCTGGGCTACGAGCTCGAAGCACGCACCGCCCTGACCTGCGGGCCGGATGGGCTGCGCTGCAGCCTTCAGATTCCGTTCACGGCTCAGATCGGGCGTCTGATCGCGGCAGAGCTGGAGCATGACGACGACGGCGGGAGCTTCTAGGGCATCGATCCGGATGGAGGCGTCAGCCGAGTCTGGAAAAATTGATGCAAAATCAAAGAACTAGTGCTCACTCGCATGAACGAAGTGAATGCGTCAGAGCACTAAGGCCGCGTTCGGACCCCGCTGAGGTCGCCACCGACCGTGTGGCCCGGAACCGCCCATCGGATCGGCCCCGCTCGGGTAGCGCCTGGTATTGCGCGTCCCATTCCGGTTGGTGCCCGTTCCGACCGGTACCGGGGCCCGATGGTTGACGACAGGCTGTTGGGCACACCTGTAAGCGCATCATCCACAGCAGCCGCAGGCGTTGTTGACCCCTGGGCGAATATCGAGCAAGACGCTCTCGAATATAATGACAAATCCACGCCATTCCTTTGGATCTTGCCATGCGCTACGTTCCATAAGAGAGGCTCTGCGCCAAATATTTATTGCTAGGCGTTCGATCTTTAAGGGGAGCGGCCCTTCCATCGGGGCCGGTGCAGCAGGTCAGGGTATGCAACCTCTTGATAAGGAACCGTCGATGAGGATTGCAGCACCGAACATAGGAAGACCAAAACTGCTGGCGTGGCCGACCGACACGGTTCAGGATCGAAATCTTAAACTGTTTACGGCGACAAACATATGTCTCTTCGCGCTCATGGCGGTCATCGCCGTCTGGGCGGCTTGGCAGCGTGGCCCGTGGCTCGATGAATTCTGGACGCTCTGGCTTTCCAAGCATGATGTGCCGCTGACGGCAGCTGTCCGAGAACGCTGGCTGATCGACGTCCACCCACCCTTTTTTACCGGTGTAAATTGGCTCGTACAAACATGGGCCGGAGATTCGGTTCTACTTCGTCGATTGATGAATTTCTTACCGCTGGTCGCAAGCCTTCTGCTCGCGACAGCGTTGTGTCGGCGATATCCGAAAAACAGAAGCTATATCATCATTTTCGCTTTCATGATCGTGACGTCACCGGTCTTTTCTTATAATATGACCGAGATCCGATCCTATTTCACGCAAATCTGTTGCATGACGAGCCTCATCATCTGTCTGTACGCGATGATGACGCTGACCCGCGATGCGCTGATCCGGGATCATCGCCTCCTTGCTGCCTCGCTGTTTCTTTTGATCCTGCTGGCCCTCAATATTCACTACGTGACCACCGTCGTGGCCGCCAGCATCGTTGCCACCTCAGGCCTCTGCATGCTCGTCCGGCGGCAATGGAAGTGGTTTTTCCTCCTCCTCGTTGCCGGTCTCGTCGCATCCCTGCCCCTGATGGCGTGGTTCATAACGCAGACCGCCTTCCTGGATCAGATATCCGGGACCTTCTGGATCAAGGTCTCGTTTCCAATCGCGGTAAAGACCCTGATCGCGCAGATCGTGAAAAGCTTCGGCTTCAATCTTGCCGTCCTGGTTTCTCTGGCGATCCTGGTCACGAACCTTCTGCAGATGCACAGGACGGGCGGCGTGACTGCTGACCGCGTTCGGTCGGAGATCGATCCCCCCGGCGTCGGAACAGGTCATACGCTGTTCGTGATCGCCATGGTTGCGGGCCTGGCTTTCGCTGCTGTGTTGCTGCTGGCTGTCAATATCAAGCATCCGCATTTGTTCGTGGCCCGGTATCTGTCCTCGATCGCTCTGACCACCGTCGCCATCGTGGCTGCACTGATCGTCAACGTCGTTCGGCAGCGACGCCTTCTGTTCACGCTCCTGCTGCTGAATGGTGCGCTGGTCTACGGCATCACCGTCATCTCGCACGCCCTGGATCGCGGCTGGGATAGCGCGGCGTCCCTCATCCAGGCCCAGAAGACCCAATGCGCGTCGTCGCAGGTCTTCGCGGCGGAGTACCCAGCCAACTATGTGGTTCCCAATCAGGACCAAGTCATCGATTGGGCGTATCATGTCGAAGCCGCCCGCTACGGGTTTCCGGTTCATGTCCTGACTTCGCGCGCGCCGCTGGATCTTTCGCAGGGCGAACGCTGCCCGGCCATCCTGTGGATCGACCATATCGATTGGAGTGAATTGCCCGAACCCGTGACCCTGGGAGCTATAACCAAGAGACTGCCCGTCGCGCTGCCGCCCAAGTTCCTGGACTCGGCGCGTATGCTGAAGACGGGTTCCGGCATTGTCATCGTGGGTGGAGCTTCGGCGCCGGCCCAATAGGCCTTTTGGAGCGCTCTCCGCCGAAGTGGACCCCGTTTCGGCGTAAGAGAGCGTGCCAAAACAAGGGCTTAGAGCCGTGCTCGATTGTAATGCGATCGGGCACGGCTCTAGTCGCCGTTCCGGAGCCATGCTCGCTAGGACCGGGCCTGCCACCGAGACGGGCTTTCGGGATCAGGGAGGCGGGCTTGCTCTCGACGGATTGCGTGTGCGAGCGCGGACGCTAAGTAGTGGCGCACCCGCCGACACAGGAGGACATCTTAGGGGCGCGGTTGCGAAACGGTGCGAAACCATTTAGCAAAATCAAGTCCGTTTTTATAGCTTTTCGGCGCGAATTACATGACACATGTAAGTCATAATTCACAGCTGCCGCTTGTATCCATCGTCATACCGACCAGGAAGCGGATCGACTTTCTGCGGTTGACCGTGGACGCGATCCGCGCACAGACGTATCCGAATTTCGAATTGATTGTCGTGGCCGACGGTCATCAACAAGATGTATGCGATTATATACAGTCTTTGCAAGACGCACGCGTCTCATATGCGGCTTGTCAGTTTGCAGGAAGACCATCGGTCGCGCGGAATTTTGGCATCCGGCTTGCCACAGGCGAGTTTATTGCCTTCTGTGACGATGACGATCTCTGGCTCGCCGACAAGCTCATGACGCAGGTCGAGTTCATGGAGCAGCGTGGGATCGATTTCTGTTTCACAGCGGCTGGTGTCATCGATGCGGACGGCAATAAAATTGAACAACCACAGATCGGTTACCGCCGGAAGATCTCGCTTGCTTGGTTCCTGATGTCCCTCGGGGACAACATCTACCCATCGACGATCATGTTGAGGCGCAGGAAGCTCGCGAGCATCAAGCTTTTCGATGAATCACCGAAGTTGCGGCAGGGCGAAGATTATGAGTTTTTCGCGCGGTTCTTGGAGATCGCGCCGGGTTACGGCATCGACCGCGAACTCGTCCTCTATCGTGGGCACAGCGGGAGCATCCAGGAACGGAGCGTGACGCGGTGGTTTCTGCATCAACTGAACCTGCAAAAAGCGCTTTATCGGACCAAGAGCTTTCCGCGCTCCGTGTTGCTCGTCAGGCTGATGCGCGTCTTTTATTGGATGGCGCGGATCAGCACGGTTGCGCTCTCCATGCAGGTGCAAAATAAGGTTCGCCTGCTGAATCTGCGACTTTTCCGAACCTGATGGGTTGCCGGAAAGCCGATGGCGAACGCGTCATCGCGCAATCGCCCGTGTCGGAAAGCGGAGTTATCGAAGCCTGAATCGGCTGCGCAGCGGGCTCAAGTCTAGGCGTCGTGGCACTGGAACGGCGGGGGATTCGATCCCTCTGTAAGCGATCGAGGATCCAGGATCGGCGCCGGGATGCGGTCGGTCATGATGGAATGCCAATCCACGGCATGCTCGGTCAAAGGGCGCGGGAGGGGTATAAATTTTGGAGCTGCTGTGCGAATGAGGGCCGGACATGCATAAGCACAAGCTCTTTACGGACGGCGCGCTTTTATATTTTGCACATATCTTTAGATACGTATTCCCAATCGTCATCATCCCGCTGCTGGCGCGCAAGCTCGGAGCCGAGCACTACGGCATCGTCCTCGTCGGGCTATCCCTGGCAACCCTCGTCAGCCTGATTGTCGAGTTCGGTTTCAATGTGTCTGGGACCCGGGATCTGGCCACGCGGGACGCATCTCAGCTCGACGGCGTCGTTTCCGCGATTCTGACGGCCAAGCTGATCCTGATGGTTCCGGCCATCACGTTCGGCATCTTCGTGATTTCCAGCTCGTCCGTTCTCAGGGATGCGCCCGGCGTCGGCGTCCTGTCGATCATCTATGGCATTCTCCAGGGAACCAACCTCCTCTGGTACTTCCGGGCCAGGGGGCGGATGGCCCTCGTCGTCAAGATTGAGCTGGCCGCACAGCTGTTGAATATGCTGCTGATCGTGACGTTTGTCGGCGGTGAGAGTTCGTATGCTTATGTCATCCTGTTTTATATTCTGGCCTCGTCGCTGACTCTGTTCGTCACGGGTGTGATCCTCGTGAAAGAGGTCACGGTCAGGCTCGCATCCTGGACGGCGGCGCGCGACGCGCTTCGCGGCGGAGGAGCCATCTTTGTCCTGACGGGCGCCGTCGCTGCCTATACGGCGGCCTCCGGCCTCGTGTTGGGTTGGCTTTCGACGCCGGATCAGGTCGGCTTCTTCGGTCCGGCCGACAAGCTGATCAATGCGGGTCTGCAACTGTTGAATCCACTCTCGACGCTTCTGCTTCCCCACATGACCCGCGAGTTACGGAGTAACCCGGTCGAGGCCTACGTGCTGCTCAAGCGTACGACCTTCGTGCTGACGCTCTGCTCAACGTTGGCATCGATTGTGATCCTGTTCCTGGGGCCCTTCATCATGAAGATCTTCCTGGGCCATGCCTACGCGGAGGCGGGCAACATCTTTTCCGTCCTGAGCCTGACCCTGCCGCTCGGGACCATCAGCTACTGCTTGAGTATGCTTCTGCTTCTTCCCGCACGGAAAGATAAGGCGGTCACGGTCATCGCAATCGTGGGCGGTGCGCTCAACCTCCTGTGCGCAATCGTCCTGACACCGCAGAGCGGAGCCATGGGCATGGCGATCAGCCGCGTGATTGCGGAAGTCGCCATAACGATCCTGACCTTCTATGTGACGATCAGAAGCGGGCTCTGGCGCGACGTGTGGCGCGCGAGCGGCTCCGTACCCGCGTCCGTGAACCTGTCCGGGCGGTTTCAGAGTCTGAGGAAACGGTTCCCGCGGATCCCGATGACGTTCAGATCCGGACTCTGACGAGGATCGGGATCGGAGCGGCCGGGTTGCCCGGCTTGGCTCCTGTCATCGCGGCGATGGCCCGACGACGCAGGAACCGGGCCTGCTTCTGACGAGTACGCACCATCGCGTCTGCCGATGGCACAGATGGCACCGGGCGCGGATCGGTGCCGCCGATCGGCGCGGCTGTCGGCCACCGCCATGGCATGTCCGGGCGAGGCTGCCGATCAGCGCCGAAGGGATTTTCAGGAGCAGAGAGTCGCTTCCCGGGGGCGGTCACGCTGCGAGCAGAAGCGCGGGCGATGTCCGGCGTAGGGCGGTGGTTCTCGAAGGCTGTGCCGGCTCCGGTACGCCGAGATCACCGTCCGGTCCGGGTCGGCCGTCGTGACCCGGCCCCGAAAGGACACGCGTCCCGTCGGGAATTTGGCTGGGGCGCCAGGATTCGAACCTGGGAATGGCGGTACCAAAAACCGCTGCCTTACCACTTGGCGACGCCCCAAGGCAGGCGGTCGCTGTCTAGACGGCGCGGCCCCGCCTGGCAAGCGTTTCGCCGGGGGCCTCAGCGGCGTTCGGGGACGCCGTCGATCCGGCGCGGCAGGCCCAGCGGATTGGCGGCCTGGAGCGCGGGCGGCAGCAGGGCGTCCGGGACGTCCTGATAGCTCACCGGGCGCAGGAACCGATCGATCGCCAGGCTGCCCACCGAGGTCGTGCGCCCGTCCGAGGTCGCCGGATAGGGGCCGCCATGCACCATGGCGTGCGCCACCTCGACGCCTGTGCCGAATCCGTCCACGAGGATGCGGCCGACCCGCCGCTCCAGGAGCGGCAGCAGCACGCGCGCCTCTGCGTGATCCGCCGGGGCGAGGTGGAGCGAGGCGGTGAGCTGACCCTCCAGATGCTCCAGCACCTTGCGCATCGCCGCAAGGTCCGGGCACCGGACGACCAGCGCCGAAGCGCCGAACATCTCCTCCTGCAGGGCGGGGTCCGCCAGGAAGGCATCCGCCTCCGCGGCGAACAGGGCGGCGCGCCCCTGCGTCGCCGTGCCCTCCGGCCCCTCCGCCAGCAGGGTAACGGCGGCATGGCCCGCCACGCGGTCAACGCCCTCGCGATAGGCCCGCTGGATGCCCGGGGTCAGCATTGTGGCGGCCGGGCTCTCTCGCAGGGCCGCGGCGGCGGCTTCCAGGAAGGCGTCGAGGCCGGGCCCGGGCTGGGCTAGGATCAGGCCGGGATTGGTGCAGAACTGGCCGGCGCCGAGCGTCAGCGAGGCCGCGAAGGCCTTGCCGATCGCCGCGCCGCGCTCCGCCAGGGCGCCGGGGAACAGCAGGACCGGGTTGATGCTGCTCATTTCCGCATAGACCGGGATCGGGTGCGGGCGCTTTGCTGCGATCGCCATCAGGGCCGTTCCGCCCCGGCGCGATCCGGTGAAGCCCACCGCGGCGATCCGGGGATCGGCCACCAGCGCCTGCCCGATCGACTGGCCGGCATCGAACAGCAGGGAAAAGACGCCCTCCGGCAACCCGCAGGTCCCGACCGCCTTCTGGACGGCGCGCCCGATCAGCTCGGAGGTGCCCGGATGGGCCGGATGCGCCTTCACCACCACCGGGCAGCCGGCCGCGAGCGCCGAGGCGGTGTCGCCGCCCGCCACCGAGAAGGCCAGCGGGAAGTTCGAGGCGCCGAACACCGCCACCGGCCCGACCGCGATCCGCCGCAGGCGTAGGTCCGGTCGCGGCAGGGGCTTGCGGTCCGGCAAAGCCGGGTCGATGCGGGCCTCCACGGCGCTGCCCTCGCGCACCACGCCGGCGAACAGGCGGAGCTGCCCGGCGGTGCGGGCGCGCTCGCCCTCGATCCGCGGGCGCGGCAGCCCGGTCTCCGCCATGCAGCGGGTGACGAGCTCATCGCCGATCTCGAGAATGTTCGTCGCGATCGCTTCTAGGAAGGCCGCCCGGGTCTCCGGGTCGGTCTCGCGGTAGGTGTCGAAGGCGGCCTCCGCCAGGGCGCAGGCCCGGTCGAGGTCGGCGGGGCTGGCGCCCGGGAAATCGGGCTCCAGAGCCGCGCCCGTGGCCGCCTCCACGGCCCGGAAGGACGCGTCCGCGCCGCGCCGGGCCTCGGCGCCGATCAGGTTCTCGCCGCGCAGGGTCATAGCGTGGTCCATCGGCTGGTCCTCTTCGTCTCGATGCGGGCCGACGGATCAGCTCCGCTGCGCCGCCAGGGCCTTCTCGCGGATCGCCGCGAGGGTCATGGTCGGGGTGAGCGCCTCGGGATCGACGCGGCAGTGGATCAAAGCCGGCAGGCCCGAGCCGAGGCTCCGCTCGAAGGCCGGGGCGAAATCCTCGGTGCGTTCGACGGTCTCGCCGTGGCCGCCGCAGGCCCCGGCGAGGGCCGCGAAGTCGGGGTTGCGCAGCTCGGTCGCCGAGACCCGGCCGGGATACTCACGCTCCTGATGCATCCGGATCGTGCCGTACATGCCATTGTCGAGGACGACGACCACGATGGGCACGGCGTACTGCACCGCGGTGGCGAATTCCTGCACGGTCATCATCACGTCGCCGTCGCCCGCGAGTGCCACGACGATCCGCTCAGGGTTGCTGCGCTTGGCCATCACGGCGGCCGGAAGGCCGTAGCCCATGGAACCCGAGGTCGGTGCGAGCTGCGTGCCGAAGGCGCGGAACCGGTAGTAGCGGTGGATCCAGGTGGCGAAGTTGCCGGCGCCGTTGCAGATCACCGCGTCGGGCGGCAGCCGCTCCCGCAGCCAGGTGATCGCCTGACCGTACTGGAACGCCCCCGGCTTCGGCTCCGGCGTCTCGGACCAGGCGCGATAGGATGCGTGGGCCTCGGCGGCGCGCCCGCTGCCGGTCGGCGCGAAATCCGGCAGCCCGGCGCAGAACGCCGCCGGGCTCGCCTGGATCGCCAGGGTGGGCTGGTAGACCCGGCCGAGTTCCGCCGGATCGGGGTGGACATGGACCAGCGGCAGGCCGGGATCGGGGATGCCGAGCAGGCCGTAGGATTGCGCCGGCATTTCGGACAGGCGCCCGCCGATCATCAGCAGGAGATCGGCTTCCCTGATCCGGGCGAGGAGCGCCGGGTTCGGGCCGATACCCAATTCGCCCGCAAAGTTCGGATGGTCGGCGGGGAAGAGCTGCGCCCGGCGGAACGAGACCGCCACCGGCACGTCGTGGCGCTCCGCCCAGGCGGCGAAGGCCGCGCAGGTCTCCGCGCTCCAGCGCGAGCCGCCGAGCAGCGCCACCGGGCGCCGCGCTTCCGCCAGCATCGCCCGCAGGCGCTCCACGTCCGCTTGAGACGGGGCAGGCTCGGCCGGCTCCACGCGTGGGGCGTCGCCGACCGAAGCGACGTCGTCCAGCATGTCCTCCGGCAGGGCGATCACCACCGGGCCGGGCCGGCCCTGCATCGCCACCCGGAAGGCCCGGGCGAGGATCTCCGGGATGCGGGCGGCGTCGTCGATCTCCACCGCCCATTTGGCGACGCCGCCGAACATCTGCCGGTAGTCGATCTCCTGGAACGCCTCGCGGTCGCGCATGCGCCGGGCGATCTGCCCGACGAACAGGATCATCGGCGTGGAATCCTGCCGGGCGATATGGACCCCCGCCGAGGCGTTGGTCGCCCCGGGGCCGCGAGTGACCATGCAGATGCCTGGGCGTCCCGTGAGCTTGCCGGCGGCCTCCGCCATGATGGCGGCACCCCCCTCCTGACGGCAGACGAGGATGTCGATACCGCTGTCGCGCAGGGCGTCCAGCACCGCGAGGTAGCTCTCGCCGGGGACGCAGGTGACGCGCTCGACCCCTTGCGCGAGCAGTTGGTCGACGAGAATCCGCGCGCCGGTGCGTGGGGGCAATCCGCTCAAGCCGTCCTCCCTGGCGATCCCGCCGTGCGGCCCTTGGCCGAGAAGGCCCATGATCCGGTCTGAGATGCCGGTGATATCTCAGCTGAGGATAGAGGCCCGATGGTGGCCGTCAACCTGTCAGACGAGCGGCCTACGGTCGAGGGCGCTGCGTGTCATCTGGTCGAGAAAGTCGAACAGGGTGCCGATACCGGCAACCGCCCTCTCGGCATCGCGGGCCACAACGCCGGCCACGATCCCCGCATGGATCCGGGCACAATCGAGAAAGCTCGCGGTCGGCTCGTAGGTGTACCAGAAGCGCCGGGACTGGGCGTGGAGCGCCGCCATGGTGCTGGTCAGGGTGGCGTTGTGGGCGGCTTTCACCATCGCCTCGTGCAGCGTCCGCTTGCTGCGGAAATAGGTCTCCCGATCCCGGGCCCCGGCGGCGGTGAGCAGCCCGGCGACACCGCCTGCGAGGGCGGCGAGTTCCTGGTCCGATCCGCGCGCGATCACGCAGCGCGCCACCGTCTCGTCGAGGGGGCGCCGGACTTCGAGCAGTTCGAGATGCGTGATGATGTCGACGGGCGTGACCAGCACGCCCCGGCGCGGATGGACTTCGACGAAGCCGATGGTCTTCAGCCGCGCCAGCGCCTCTCGGACCGGGGTGCGGCCGAGCGCCAGTTCCTCGCCCAACTCGCCCTCCGACACCATCGCCCCGGGGGCGAGGCGGCGGCTGATGATCATCTGTTCGATGGCGTCGTAGGCGGTCTCCGCGAGGGAGCGCGGCCGTCCCGTCACTGCGAGGCCGTTCAGGCCCGATCCTGCCGACACAAGTTTCTCTCCAGCCAAGTCATGCTGCATGGGTTTCAGGATTTGTCTGACGCCATGTCGCGGCATTGACAATGGCGACGCACGGCGTGCTACTCAACTTCTGAGATATCAGTCGGCACTCACGGCGGTTCCACAAGAACCGTGCGGCGGAGCGACACGACCATCCAGGGAGGAAACCGATGTCTGGGCTGTCCGAGGGGACGCGCGCCAAGCTGAAGACTGTCAGCACGGCGACGCTGATGACCGCCCTCTACAAGCGCGGCTTCCGCAACCAAATGATCCAGGGCGTCCTGCCCTTGAAGAAAGGCGGCGCCACGATGGTCGGCGAGGCCTTCACGCTCCGCTACATGCCGGCCCGCGAGGACCTGAACCCGATCACGGTGTTCCGTGACCGGGCGCATCCGCAGCGCAAGGCCGTGGAGGAATGCCCGCCCGGCGCCGTGTTCGTGATCGACAGCCGCAAGGATGCGCGGGCCGCCTCCGCGGGCTCGATCCTGGCGACCCGGCTAATGGTACGCGGCTGCGCCGGCCTCGTGACCGATGGCGGGTTCCGCGATGCCGACGAGATCGCCGCCCTCGACATGCCGAGCTACCACGTGCGCCCGTCCGCGCCGACGAACCTCACCATCCATCAGGCAATCGACATCAACGTGCCGATCGGCTGCGGCGATGCCCCGGTCTTCCCCGGCGACGTGATCGTGGGTGATGGCGACGGCGTCGCGGTGATCCCGGCCCACATCGCCGACGCGGTCGCCGACGAGGCGGTCGAGATGACCGCCTACGAGGATTTCGTCACCGAAGAGGTCCGCAAGGGCCGCTCGATCCTTGGCCTCTACCCGGCGACCGACGAGCAGAGCCTCGCCGATTTCGCAGCCTGGCGGAAGCAGACCGGCCGCTGAAAGCCGGCCCCGTTCGCGGGCGCCACCAAGCACGATCAGAACAGGGAGGACGCCATGGTGTCTGGCATTCCAACGGTCACGGCGGAGCCCGAGATCGAGCGGCGGACGGTTTCCAAGGTCTCGTGGCGACTCCTGCCGCTGATCGTGGTGATCTACTTCGTCGCCTACATGGACCGGACGAATGTCGGATTTGCCTCCTTCGGGCTGAACCGGGAATTCGGCTTCTCGGCGACGCTCTACGGCTGGGGCGCGGGGATCTTCTTCCTCGGCTACTTCTTCTTCGAGGTGCCGAGCAACGTCCTCCTGGAGCGCGCCGGCGCGCGGATCTGGATCGCCCGGATCATGATCACCTGGGGGCTGATCGCGGGCGGCATGGCGTTCATCGCCGGGCCGACCAGCTTTCTGGTGATGCGCTTCCTGCTCGGCGTCGCCGAGGCCGGATTCTTCCCCGGCATGATCCTGTACTTCACCTATTGGTTCCCGCGGAAATACCGGGCCCGGGTGGTGGCGGCCCTGTTCCTGGCGGTGCCGGGCTCGAACGCCCTGACGGCGGTGATCTCGGGCGCGCTGCTCCAGCTCGACGGGGTGCTCGGCTTCCACGGCTGGCAATGGCTGTTCATGGTCGAGGCGGTGCCCGCCATCATCCTGGCCTTCGTGGTGCTCGCGTTGATGACCGACCGGCCCGCCAAGGCGACCTGGCTCGCCGCGGATGAGCGCCGCTGGCTGGAGGACACGCTGGAGGCGGAGCGCCGCAGCACCGTGAAGGCGCATGGCCACTTCACGCTCCGGCAGGCGTTGACCGATGCCCGGGTCCTGACCCTGGCGGGGATCTACTTCACCATCGTCACGGCGACCTACGGCATCACCTTCTTCCTGCCGCCGATCCTCAAGAGCCTGAAGCTCACCGATTGGCAGACCGGGCTCGCGACCGCGGTCCCGTACGTCGTGGGCACCATCGGCATGGTCTCGTGGAGCTGGTCGTCGGACCGGCGCAACGAGCGGCGCTGGCACTTCGTCGTCGCGGCGGTCATCGCCGCCATCGGCCTGATCGCGTCGGGCCCGCTGCTCGGCAGCCTCTGGGCGCTGGCGGCGATGTCGGTGGCGACGGTGGGCCTCTACGGCACCAAGCCGGCTTTCTGGCCCCTGCCGGCTGAGTTCCTGTCGGGGTCCGCGGCGGCCGGCGGCATCGCGCTGATCAACGCGATCGGCAATCTCGGCGGCTTCGTCGGCCCCTATGTCCTGGGCTGGCTGAAGGATACGACCGGCACCTACGAGGCCGGGCTCTACTTCCTGGCGGGCTGCGCCCTGGCCTCGGCTGCGCTTGCCTTCGTGTCGATCCGCCCGCAGGCGCCGGCCACGGAGGCGGGCGCGGCCGGCGCGGTCCGTCCCAACGCGTGAGACGAAGGGCATCGCAATGAGCGCACGCAAGAAGACCCTGGGCGAGCTGCGCAGCCAGCGCTGGTTCGGCGCCACCGACCTGCGCAGCTTCGGCCACCGCTCGCGCATGCTCCAGATGGGCTACGAGCGCGCCGACTTCAGCGACAAGCCGGTGATCGGCATCATCAACACGTGGAGCGACATCAACCCCTGCCACCAGCACTTCAAGGCCCGGGTCGAGCACGTGAAGCGCGGCGTCTGGCAGGCGGGGGGCTTTCCGATCGAGCTGCCGGCGCTCTCGCTGTCAGAGAACTTCGTGAAGCCCACCACGATGCTCTACCGCAACCTCCTCGCCATGGAGGTCGAGGAGCTGCTGCGCCAGCATCCCGTAGACGGCGCGGTGCTGATGGGCGGTTGCGACAAGACCACGCCCGGCACCGTGATGGGCGGCATCTCCATGAACCTGCCGATGATCTTCCTGCCGGCCGGCCCGATGATGCGCGGGCATTCCGGCGGCACGATCCTCGGTTCGGGCTCCGACGTGTGGAAGTACTGGGCCGAGAAGGAGGCCGGGAACATCACCACACAGGAGTGGAACGACATGGAGGCGGGCATCGCCCGCTCGGCCGGCACCTGCATGACCATGGGCACGGCGTCGACCATGACGTCGATCACCGAGGCCTTGGGGCTCACCCTGCCGGGCGCGGCCTCGATCCCGGCGGCGGATGCCGACCATCCCCGCATGGCCGGCGCCTGCGGCCGGCGGATCGTCGAGATGATCTGGGAGGATCTGAAGCCCTCCGACATCCTCGACCGGCGCTCCGTCGACAACGCGCTGGTCGTCCACAACGCGCTCGCCGGCTCGACCAACGCGATGATCCACCTCGTCGCCATGGCGGGGCGCGCCGGCATTCCGGTCAAGCTCACCGAGTTCGACGACTTCGCCCAGCGTGTGCCGGTGATCGCCAACCTACGCCCCTCCGGTCAGTGGCTGATGGAGGATTTCCACATCGCGGGCGGGATCCGGGCGCTGATGGCCCGACTCACCCCCCTCCTCCACCTCGACGCCCGCGCGGTCAGCGGCGGCACGATCGGCGACGGGCTCGCTGGCATCCGGGTCTTCAACGACGACGTGATCCGGCCGCTGGACCAGCCGATCGTCGCCATGGGCGGCACCGCGATCCTCTACGGCAACCTCGCCCCGGATGGCTGCGTGATCAAGCCGCCGGCTGCCGACCCGCGCTTCCTTCAGCATACCGGCCCGGCGCTGGTCTTCGACAATTACGACGCGATGAACGCGGCGGTGAACGACCTCGACCTCGACGTGACGCCCGACCACGTGATGATCCTGCGCAATGCCGGACCGATCGGCGGCCCCGGCATGCCGGAATGGGGCATGCTGCCGATCCCGAAGGTGCTGCTGCGGCAGGGCGTGCGCGACATGGTCCGGATCTCGGACGCGCGGATGAGCGGCACCAGCTACGGCGCCTGCATCCTGCACGTCGCGCCGGAATCGGCGGCCGGCGGGCCGCTCGCGGCGGTCCGCAACGGCGATCTGATCACCGTGGACGTGCCGGGACGACGGATCCACCTGCATCTCGACGACGCCGCGATCGCCGAGCGCGTGAAGGCGTTCCGGCCGCCGGACCGGGCCTACCCGCGGGGCTACAACCGCCTGTTCGCCCAGCACGTGCGGCAGGCCCACGAGGGCTGCGACTTCGATTTCCTGGAGGGCGCGGGCGGAATCCCGGAACCCGAGATCCACTGACCCTTCCTCGGGTCGCCCGGCTTCTGAATTCACACAGCGCGGCCGGACGAAGCGATCTGGAACGAAGCGCGGGTTCCCTCCCCCTTGCGGGGAAGGGTCAGGGGTGGCCGCAGGATCGAGCGGTCCGGTGCCTCCTGCACCCACCCCCACCTCCGACTCCTCCCCGCAAGGGGGAGGAGGGCGCGTGTCCCAAGCCGAGTATTACACAGGGAGGACGCATGGCGATGATCGCGCGCAGGGGGCTGCTCGCCGGGGCGGCCCTCATCGGGGCCGCACGGGCGGCGGGGGCGGGCTGGGAACCGTCGCAGCGCGTGCCCGACCCGGCCGTGGAGATCCTCGATCAGGCCTTCGCCAAGTACCGTCTCGCCTCGGCGACGGTGGAGCGGGTCGCCACGGGCTTTCGCTGGGCGGAGGGGCCGGTCTGGTTCGGCGATATGGGTTCGCTGCTGTTCAGCGACGTCGTCAACGACCGGATCATGAAGTGGGACGAGTCTTCGGGCACGCTCTCGGTGTTCCGCAATCCGTCGAACTACGCCAACGGCAACACCCGCGACCGGCTGGGCCGGCTGATCACCTGCCAGCACAAGAGCCGCAGCGTCACCCGCACCGAGCACGACGGCAGCCTCACCACGCTGCTCGACCGGTTCGACGGCAAGCCGCTGAATTCGCCCAACGACGTGGTGTGCCATTCCGACGGGGCGATCTGGTTCACCGATCCGGCCTTCGGGCCGAACCCGCACGAGTCGATGGCGGCGCCGGAGCTTCCGGGCAACGTCTACCGGATCGATCCGAAGACGGGACAGGCCAACGTCGCGGTCGAAGGTGTGGCAGGGCCGAACGGCCTGTGCTTCTCGCCGGACGAGTCGAAGCTCTACGTCATCGAGGCCCGGGCCAAGCCCAACCGCCTGATCCGCGTCTACGACGTGGTCGAGAATGGCACCAGGATCGCCAACGGGCGGGTGTTCTACGATGCCGGCACCGGTACGCCGGACGGGTTCCGGGTCGATGTCGATGGCAACCTGTGGTGCGGCTGGGGGATGAGCGAGGCCGAGGACGGGGTTCTGGTGCTGTCGCCGCAGGCCAAGCCGATTGGCCGGATCCGCCTGCCGGAACGCTGCGCCAACCTGTGCTTCGGCGGCCTCAACCGCAATCTGTTGCTGATGACGGCGGTGCACGCGATCTACGCGCTGTACGTGAACACGCGGGGTGCCGGGACCTGCTGAAACCGCTTCGCGGAATCCGATGGTTCTTTCCTATCCGGCTCCGCTTGCAAGGACGGGGGCGTGAGCCCCCGCCCGCCCTACTCCGCGGCTTCCGCCAGATATCGCGCCGGGTCGTAATTCAGGATCGGCCCGAGCCAGCGCTCGACCTCGCGGACATCCATGCCCTTGCGGACCGCGTAATCCTCGACCTGATCGCGCTCCACCTTGGCGACGCCGAAGTAATGCGCCTCCGGATGGGCGATGTAGACCCCAGACACCGAGGAGCCCGGCCACATCGCGTAGGATTCGGTGAGCTTCACGCCGATCCGGCTCTCGGCCTTGAGCAGATCGAACAGCGTGGTCTTCTCGGTGTGGTCGGGCTGGGACGGGTAACCGGGGGCGGGGCGGATCCCGGCGTACTCCTCCTTCATCAGCTCTTCGGGGGCGTAGGTCTCCGTGGCCGCGTAGCCCCAGAACTCCTTGCGCACCCGCTCGTGCATGCGCTCGGCGAAGGCCTCGGCGATGCGGTCGGCCAGGGCCTTCACGAGGATTGCCCGGTAATCGTCGTTGGCCCGCTCGAACCGCTCGGCGATCCGAACCTCCTCCAGGCCGGCCGTCACCACGAAGCCGCCGATATAGTCGGCGATGCCGGTCTCGGCCGGCGCCACGAAGTCCGACAGGCAGGTGTTCGAACGCCCGTCCCGCTTCGAGAGCTGCTGGCGCAGGCCGTGGAAGGTCGCCAGCCGATCCGACCGGCTCTCGCCCGTGTAGAGCGCGATGTCGTCGCCGATGCTGTTGGCCGGCCAGAAGCCGATCACCGCCTTCGGATTGAACCAGCGCTCCGCCACGATCTGCTTCAGCATCTCCTGCGCATCCTCGTAGAGGGCGCGGGCGGCCGGGCCCTGATCGGGGTCGTCCAGGATCGCCGGGAAGCGGCCCTTGAACTCGTAGGTCTGCAGGAACGGCGTCCAGTCGATGTAGGGCACGAGGTCGGCGACCTCGTAGGAGCCGTAGACCCGGGCGCCGGTGAAGCTCGGCTTGGCCGGCTTGTAGGCCGACCAGTCGATCTTGAACGGGTTGGCGCGGGCCTTGGCCAGCGGCAGCCGCTGCTTGTCGAGTTCCGAGCGCTTGTGGGCGTCGGCGACCTTGGCGTACTCGGCCCGGACCTTCTCGATCGTGGCGCCGCGGGTCTCCTTGGAGATCAGGCTCGACACCACACCGACCGCGCGGCTCGCATCGGTGACGTAGATCGCCTGACCCTTGGCGTAGGCCGGGTGGATCTTCACCGCCGTGTGGACGCGGCTGGTGGTGGCGCCGCCGATCAGCAGCGGCACGTCGAACCCCTCGCGCTCCATCTCGCCGGCCACATGGACCATCTCGTCCAGCGACGGGGTGATCAGGCCCGACAGGCCGACGATGTCGACCTGCTCGCGCTTGGCGGTCTCCAGGATCTTGGCAGCCGGCACCATCACGCCGAGATCGATGATCTCGTAGTTGTTGCAGGCCAGCACGACGCCGACGATGTTCTTGCCGATATCGTGGACGTCGCCCTTCACGGTGGCCATCAGCACCTTGCCGGCGGCCTGCCGCTTGCCGTCGCCGCCATTGGCGAGCTTCTCGGCCTCCATGTAGGGCTCGAGATAGGCGACCGCCTGCTTCATCACCCGGGCGGATTTCACCACCTGCGGCAGGAACATCTTGCCCGCCCCAAACAGGTCGCCGACCACGTTCATGCCCGACATCAGCGGGCCCTCGATGACGTGGAGCGGGCGCTCGACACCCTGGCGGGCCTCTTCGGTGTCGGCCACGATGTACTCGGTGATGCCGTTGACCAGGGCGTGCTCGATGCGCTTGGCGACCGGCGCCTCGCGCCAGGTCAGATCTGCGGTCTTGGCCTGCGCCGAGGCGCCAGTCTTGAACCGCTCCGCCGCCTCCAGCAGGCGCTCGGTGGAATCGTCGCGGCGGTTGAGGACCACGTCCTCGCACAGCTCGCGCAGCTCGGCCGGGATCTCGTCGTAGACGGCAAGCTGGCCGGCATTGACGATGCCCATATCCATGCCCGCCTGGATGCAGTGGAACAGGAACACCGCGTGCATCGCCTCGCGCACCGGCTCGTTGCCGCGGAACGCGAAGCTGAGGTTCGAGACGCCCCCCGAGATATGGGCGTGCGGCAGGGTCTCGCGGATCGTGCGGGTCGCGTCGATGAAGGCGACACCATACGGATTGTGTTCTTCAATACCCGTGGCAACCGCAAAAATATTCGGATCGAAGATGATGTCCTCGGGCGGGAAGCCGACCTGCTCGGTCAGGATCCGGTAGGCCTTGGTGCAGATCTCGACCTTGCGCTCGTAGCTGTCCGCCTGCCCCTGCTCGTCGAAGGCCATCACCACCACGGCGGCGCCGTAGGAGCGGCAGACCTTTGCGGCCTCGATGAACTTGTCCGCGCCCTCCTTCATGGAGATCGAGTTCACGATCGGCTTGCCCTGGATGCACTTCAAGCCGGCCTCGATCACCTCGAACTTCGAGGAATCGACCATCACGGGCACCCGGGCGATGTCGGGCTCGGCGGCGACGAGGTTGAGGAACTCGACCATCGCCTTCTGCGAGTCGAGCAGGCCCTCATCCATGTTGACGTCGATCACCTGGGCGCCGGCCGCGACCTGATCGCGCGCGACGTCGAGCGCCGCCGCGTAGTCGCCGTTGGTGATCAGTTTGCGGAATTTGGCCGAGCCGGTGACGTTCGTGCGCTCACCGACATTCACGAAGGGGATCTCCTTCGTGAGCACGAAGGGCTCGAGGCCCGACAGCCGCATCAGGCGGGGCACCTCGGGGATCGGCCGCGGCGCCTTGCCGGCGACCGCCTCCGCGATGGCCCGGATATGGTCCGGTGTGGTGCCACAGCAGCCGCCGACCATGTTGACGAGGCCGGATTCGGCGAATTCGCCGACCAGCTTGCCCATCGCCTCCGGGCTCTCGTCGTAGAGGCCGAACTCGTTCGGCAGGCCGGCATTCGGGTAGGCGCAGACCAGCGTGTCGCAGATCCGCGACAGCTCGGCGATGTGGCCGCGCATCTCGCGGGCGCCGAGCGCGCAGTTGAGGCCGAAGGTCAGCGGCTCGGAATGGCGCAGGGAGTGCCAGAAGGCCGCCGGGGTCTGGCCCGACAGGGTGCGGCCCGAGAGATCCGTGATCGTGCCGGAGATCTGGATCGGCAGCCGGATGCCGGTCTCGTCGAAGACCTGCCACGCCGCCGCCACCGCCGCCTTGGCGTTGAGCGTGTCGAAGATCGTCTCGATCAGGATCAGCTCGGCGCCGCCGTCGATCAGGCCGTGGATCTGCTCGACATAGGCCTGCTTGACCTGATCGAAGGTGACCGCCCGGAAGCCTGGATCGTTCACGTCCGGCGAGATCGACAGGGTGCGGTTCGTCGGGCCGATGGCGCCGGCCACGAAGCGGCGGCGGCCATCCTTCTCTTCAGCGAGCTTGGCGGCCTCCCGGGCGAGCCGCGCGCCTTGGGCGTTCAGCTCGTGGATGATCGATTCCATGCCGTAATCGGCCTGGGCGATGGTGGTGCCCGAGAAGGTGTTGGTCTCGCAGACGTCGGCGCCGGCCAGGAAGTAGTCGAGGTGGATCTGCCGGATCGCGTCAGGCTGGGTCAGGATCAGGAGGTCGTTGTTGCCCTTCTGATCGTGGCTGTGATCCTTGAACCGGTCCCCGCGAAAGTCCTCTTCCGAGTACTTGAGCCGCTGGATCACCGTGCCCATCGCCCCGTCGAGGACGAGGATCTTCTCCGCCGCGCGCTGGCGCAGGGCCTTGGCGATCTCGGTGCCGTCGACGGGGGCAAAAGCGGTCATCATGCGTCCTGTCAGATCACCTCATCCGAGGTGCCGGAGCGAAGCGGAGGCCTCGCAGGAGGCCTCCAGATGTCTCGGTGTTCTCTTTAACCCTCCTTCGAGGCCGCTTTCGCGGCACCTCAGGATGAGGTGGAGGGTGGGATCGATCGGCGTTTCGGGCCGGGCGCGGTCAACCCGTCTTTTCCAGGGCTGCGAGGCGCTTCTCGATCGCGTCGAGCCGGTCCTCGACCTCCG
This sequence comes from Methylobacterium sp. GC_Met_2, assembly GCF_026540795.1. Lineage (NCBI taxonomy): Bacteria > Pseudomonadati > Pseudomonadota > Alphaproteobacteria > Hyphomicrobiales > Methylobacteriaceae > Methylobacterium > Methylobacterium sp. GC_Met_2. Next base: position 8,869 of record NZ_JALNUM010000072.1, on the reverse strand, counting down.
CGGCGGCGTAGCGGCCAAGGACCGATTCGCCGTTCACGGCTTCGCGGAGATTGTCGAACCGGCGTTCAAGTTTGTCGAACCGCGCGTCGTGCTCTTCGAGCTTGCGGTCGACGCGCTCGAAACCTGCGCCCAACTCCGCTCTCATCTCCCGGAGGAGCGGAACGATCATATCCGGTGGCTCAGCCATCGCGATGAACCCCCTGCCGCGCCCGCACGGGGCGCAGCTGAAATCTAAGCCGCCGCCTTCGCCGCCGCCAGCTTCGGCGCTTGGGCACGCAGGCCGAGCAGGTGGCAGATCGCGTAGACGAGATCCGAGCGGTTCATCGAGTAGAAGTGGAAGTCGTTCACGCCCTCGTCCACAAGGTCGAGCACCTGCTCGGCCGCCACCGCGCCGGCCACAAGGCGGCGGGTCTCGACATCGCTCTCCAGCCCTTCAAATCGGGCGGCCAGCCAGTACGGCACCGAGGCGCCGGTGCGGCGGGCGAAGTTCGCCGCCTGCTTGAAGTTCTGCACCGGCAGGATGCCCGGGATGATCGGGATCGTGATCCCGGCGGCCCGGACCTTCTCCAGGTAGCGCAGATAGATCTCGTTCTCGAAGAAGAACTGGGTGATCGCCTGGTCGGCGCCGGCATCGACCTTGGCCTTCAGCGCGTCGATGTCGGCGTCGAGGGAGGCCGCCTCGGGATGCTTCTCGGGGTAGGCCGAGACCGAGACCTTGAAGTCGCCGATCCGCTTGATTCCCTCCACCAGCTCCGCGGTCGAGGCGTAGCCCTCCGGATGCGGCCGGTAGGCATGGCCGACGCCTTCGGCTGGATCGCCGCGTAGAGCTACGATGTGGCGCACGCCCGCATCCCAGTAGGACTGGACCACCGCGTCGATCTCCTCGCGGCTCGCGTCCACGCAGGTGAGGTGGGCGGCGGGCTTGAGGCTGGTTTCGTGGACCATCCGCGCCACCGTGTTGTGGGTTCGCTCGCGGGTCGAGCCACCGGCGCCGTAGGTCACCGAGACGAAGCTCGGCTGGAGCGGCGCGAGGCGCTCGATCGAGGCCCAGAGGATCTTCTCCATCTCGTCGGTCTTCGGCGGGAAGAACTCGATGGAGACGCGGATCGGGTGGTAGCCGTCGCGGCTGGCGCGGTGGGTGGAACGGCGCATCGGGTCTCGTCCTCTATGTCGGTCGGTTCAGACGATGGATCTGAGCCTCAGGCGACGGCGCGCTGGGGCTGTTCGGTGATGTCGTCGGCGAGCCCGTCCTGAGCCAGCCAAAGTGTGACGGTGAGCTGGCCCGACTCGCGCGGCGCCAGATCGCGGGTGGTGATTGTCGCAAGCCCGGCCTCCGCGAGCCAGCCGGACACCTGCTCGGCCGAGAAGCCGAGCCGCCGATGGGCCTGACCCGTGCGCAGGAATTCCAGCTCGTGGGTGGCGAAATCCACCACCAGCAACCGACCGCCCGGCGCCACGAGCCGTGCGGCCCCGCGCAGGGCCCGGGCCGGGTCGTCCAGATAATGCAGCACCTGATGCACCACCACGAGATCGAAGCTCGCCCGGGCGAAGGGTGGGGCATGGATGTCGCCCTGCCGCAGGTCCACCCGCGACAGGCCCTGACGCTCCAGGTTGGCCCGGGCGACCGACAGCATGGCGTGGCTCGAATCGAGCCCGGTGGCCCGCCCGGCGAGGGGCGCCAACAGGCCGAGCATCCGGCCGGTGCCGGTCCCGAGATCGATCAGGCTGCCGATCGGACGGTCGCCCAGCGCATTGAGCACCGCTGCCTCGACGACGGTTTCGCAGATGTGCAGGGAGCGCAGCTCGTCCCATTTGGGCGCCAGCCGGGCGAAGAAGGTCTGGGCCGTATCGGCCCGCTGCGCGCGCACGGCATCGAGACGGGCACGGTCCTCGGAGAGGGGCGGCGTGGTTCGGTCCAGCCCGGACAGAAGCGGATCGGCCAGCCCGGCGCGGGCTTCGGACAGGCGGAAGAACGCCCACGCACCCTCCCGGTGGCGCTCGACCAGCCCGGCCTCGACCAAAAGCTTGAGATGGCGCGAGATCCGCGGCTGCGACTGGCCGAGGATGTCGGTGAGGTCCGAGACCGAAAGCTCCCCCTCGACGAGCAGCGCCAGGATGCGCAGGCGTGTCTCCTCGGCAGCCGCGCGCAAGACGCCCAGGGCTTCCGGAAAGGGAATCGCTCCCGCCTCTCGCACCGCTTCGATAGACATAAAGATATGTTTATGTGCGTTTCGCGTTGGGCGCAAGCGCGAAACGTCATGGATTCGAAAGGTCCCGACCTTTCGCGGGTGCAGGGCAGCGCCCTGCTGTCGGGCTGTGCCCGATCGTTGGGCGAAGCCCGATCCACCGGGGCTCCCCCCGGTACCCCCGCCAAAGGGCTGAGCCCTTTGGAAACCCGGGATCGCTTCAGCGCAGCCAGTACCCGTCCGGGCGCAGCGGCTCCGGCATCGGCTCGCCGAGCGCGTGGTGGACGATCCGGTCCACGGTGCGGACCATCGCGTCGAGGGGCAGATCGTTCGGCTCGGTGCCGAAGGGTTCCTCCAGCTCGTCGCCGAGGGCGTCGAGGCCGAAGAACGTGTAGCCGACGAGCGCCACCACGATCGGCGTCCCCCAGCCCAGGGAGCCCGCGAGCCCCACCGGCAGGAGCAGGCAGTAGAGCCATGCGGTCCGGTAGACGAGGAGCGTGTAGGCGAAGGGGAGCGGCGTGTTGGCCAGCCGTTCGCAGGCGGTGTGGACGCCCGACAGTGCCTCGATCCGTGCCTCCAGGAGGCCGAACTGGATGTCGGTGAGCCGACCCGCGCGCAGGAGGACGGCCAGATCACGGGTCATGGCGGCGAGCACCGCATCCGTGGGGTTCGGGCCGGACAGGTCCGACCCGGGGACCCTGCCGTCCACGGCCGCGGCCTCGTCGAGGGCCCGCAGGCGAGCCCGCAAGCCGTGCGCGAAGGCCGACAGGCGCCGGAGCTGTGGCGCCGCCTCCCGGTCCGGGAGCAGAGCCGGCAGGGCGCGGGCGAGGTTGCGCACCTCGCCGATCAGGCTGCCCCAGTGCTTCCGGGCCTCCCACCAGCGCTCGTAGCAGGCGTTGTTGCGGAAGCTCAGGAAGATCGACAGCGCGAGGCCCACCACCGTGAACGGCGTCACCCCCGCGCTGACCGGGAAGAAGGCGGGCCAGCGCGCCTCCGTCCACACCATCGCGCAGGACACCGCGACGATGCCGACGAGCTTCGGCGCCACCCGCGGCAGGATCGAGCCGTGCAGGGTGAACAGCAGGGTCAGAAGGTTGGGCCGGGGGCGGACGATCATGCGGGCATCGGAGTGGAGGGCGCGGCCCTCGTGCCCCGCTTGACCCAGGCCCGCAAGGCATCCGGCTCAACACGTCTGCGTCAGATGTGCGAGCCGGGTGCCTTTGCCCCATCGTCGCGGACGTCGGGCTTCAGAAGCCGACGGCCTCCCGCACGAGGCAGGTTTCGGACAGCGCCGGCAGCGCGGCCCCCTCTGCCTCCGCCGTGCTGGTGAGCAGGCGGACGGAGGCCGGCGACCAGCAGGCGGGACGCTTGAACACGAAGGCGTTGCGCGCCCGGTGGTAGGGCGAATCCGGCTGGAAGAAGTTCCGGTACATCTGTGTCAGCTCGGCGCGCCGATACTGCGCCAGCGGGCGATGCGCCTCGTCGGCGGCCCGCGCCGCCTGCTTGCGCGCGGTGATCGCGGCGTGATCCTCCACCTTCGCGGCCGCGAAGGCCTGCACGGACAGCGCGAACGCCTCACCGGCAACCGCCCGGTCGGCGAGGCCGATGTCCGTGGCCCGGCGGGCGCTGATGGGCAGGCAAGATTCGGTCAGTTCGACCGCGCGCTCCCACCCGACCCGACGGGGCAGCAGGTAGGTCCAGTACTCCGAGCCGTAGAGCCAGCCCATGTTGCGGTAATGCGGGTTGAGCACCACGCCCTCGCGGACCAGCACGAAATCTGCAGCCAGCGGCAGGATCGCCCCGCCGGCGCCGACATTGCGGCCGACCGCAGCCACCACGACCGTGTCGGTCGCCAGGATGATCGCGCGGATCAGGTCGTCCATGGCCACGATGTTGGCCCAGGATTCGGCGGCGGCATCCGCGCTGGCCTCGATCGCGTTGAGGTGGATGCCGTTCGACCAGAGATCCTCGCCGCCCGCGAGCACGATCACCTTGGGTGCCTGGGCCCGCGCCTGTTCGAACGCGGCCTGGAGCTGGCGGCACTGGGCCGTGCTCATCGCGCCGTTATGGAAGTCGAAGCGCAGGTGGATGACGTCGCCCTGACGCTCGCTGCGCACCGCCTCGACCGGGTTCGGATAGGCGAGCTCCTCCGAGGGGCCGACCACCGGCAGGTCCGCGGGAAGCGCATCGCCGAGCACCTGAACGGCGTCGAGCTTGATGCCGCCCTCCTGCTTCGGCTTCAGGCGGCCGATCCAGACCGCACCGTCCACCGTCGCCCGGCAGATCGCGCCGCTCTCCGACCGGGCGATCACCGCGCCCGGCTCGCCCCGCAGGCGCGGCTCGGCGCTGGCGGCGTGCAGGTAGACCGGCCGGCCGTAGAGCTCGTCGAGGACGCCCGGCACCCCGTCGGCCGCGTGGATGCGCGCGAGGATCTCGGCCGTCTCATGCTGGCTCCAGTCGATGCGGCGGTCCGCCTGCTTCATCGACGGGCGCAGGCGGCCGAGGGCGGTCGGGGCGGCATAGTCGAGCGGCCGCGGGCGGAAGTCGGGCCGTTCGAGATTGGCCAGCGCCTCCCACAGGCAGGACACCGCGCCGTCGATCGCCTCTCGGCGGTAGATGCTGCTCTTGGGCGCTTGGCGCAGCGGGAAGGTCCGCGTCGCCCAGATCGGGCCGGCATCCATCTCGGCCTCGGCCTGCAGCAGGGTGACGCCCCAGATGTCCCAGCGCTCCTGGATGGCCCAGTCGAGGGCCGAGGGACCGCGGTCGCCCTCGATCCCCGGGTGGACGATCAGCGTGAGATAGGCGCGCCAGAGCCGTTCCGGGATGGCGCGGGTGAGGAACGGGGCGATCGTCAGATCCGGGCGGAACGCCGCGAACGCGTCGGCGAGGCGGTCCTCGTCGCCGGCATAGACCTCGACCGCGACCTCATGCCCGGCATCGGACAGCTCGACGAAAAACCTCTGCGTCATGCTGTTGAACGCGGAAGAGACGAGAAGCACGCGCATGAGAATACCCGATATCAATTCGGCTGGAACCAAACCAATCTCGGGTTTATTCCCTGTATTTTATTGTCTTCCGAAAACGTCTTGAATCTATAAAACGGATTTGACGATCAAAAAAGCGCGTCGAATCGATCAGGACATCAGCGTCGATGCGATCTATTCTATGAAACGACTTCGATCAAGCTTTGCCGCGTGGCGGTCTTCCGAACGGGCGGTCGCGCTCAGGGCGCCCCAGGGGCCGCTTCGGGCGTGCGCAGATAGCTCGGGACGATGTGCTCCGCCGGGACGCAGACGTCAGACCGGCTCGGCGTCCCACAGCCACGCCGCCCCGCGCACGCCCGAGGCGTCGCCGTGCAGGCTCGCCCGCACCGGGGTGTCGAAGGCGTCGGAGAAGACGTGTGGGGCGACCGCCGCGGGCAGCCCGGCGATCAGTTCGGGGATCCGCGACAGGCCGCCGCCGATCACGATCACGTCCGGATCCAGTAGGTTCACCACCTGGGCGGCCGCTCGTCCGAGCCGGTCGAGGTGGTTGGCCAGCGTCGCCTGCGCCTCGGGGTCGCCGGCGCGGGCGGCGGCTACGATCGCCTCGGCGGACATGTCCCCACCGTGCCGCCGCGCGTGGTCGGCCGCGAGACCGGGCCCGGCCAGCCAAGTCTCGACGCAGCCGCGCCGACCGCAATAGCAGGAGGCACCCGGCCGCTCGTCGTCCCGGGCCCCCGGAAGCGGGCCGTGGCCCCATTCGCCAGCGATCGCGTTGCGGCCCGTGAGCACCCGTCCGTCGATGGCGATGCCCGAGCCGACGCCGGTGCCGAGGATCACCGCCCAGACGACCCGTGCGCCCGCGCCCGCGCCGTCGATCGCCTCCGAGACGGCGAGGCAGTTGGCGTCGTTCTCGATCCGTAGCGGCCGCTCGAGCCGTCGGGCGAGATCCGCCGCGAAGGGATGTCCGTTGAGCCAGTATGAATTGGCGTTGCGCACGAGGCCGGTGGCGGGGGACAGGCTCCCCGGCATGCCGATGCCGACGGTGCAGGGCGTGCCCGCCGCGGCCTCGAGCTTCAGGACGAGGCTTGCCAACGCTTCGATCGTCGCCCGGTAGTCGCCGCGCGGGGCGGCCATCCGGGCCTCGGCCAGCGTCGCGCCGTCCCGGTCGAGGACGATCCCGGCGATCTTGGTGCCGCCGAGATCGATGCCGAGGCGCGCCCGGCCGGAAGAGGCCGCCATCACTCGGCGGCGGCGACCTTGCCGTCCGTCCCCATCGGCTGCGGCGTCTCGTCGGTGATGTGCGTGCCGATGGCGACCGGATGGGCCATGACCTCGTTGAGCTTGGCCATGTCGAGCTCGCTTTCCCAGCGGCTGATCACCACGCAGGCGACGCCGTTGCCCACGAGGTTGGTGAGCGCGCGGCACTCGGACATGAACTTGTCGATGCCGAGCACCAGGGTCATGGCGGCCACCGGGACCGGGCTGTTGGGGATCGCCGAGAGCGTCGCCGCCAGGGTGATGAAGCCCGCGCCGGTCACGCCCGAGGCGCCCTTCGAGGTCAGCATCGCCACCAGGATGATGGTCGCGTATTGCGAGACGGTCAGATCCGCGCCCACCGCCTGCGCCAGGAACAGGGTGGCCAGCGTCATGTAGATGTTGGTGCCGTCGAGGTTGAACGAGTAACCCGTGGGCACCACCAGCCCGACGACCGAATCCGAGGCGCCGAGCCGGCGCATCTTGGTCATGAGCTGCGGCAGCACCGTCTCGGACGAGGAGGTGCCGACCACGATCAGCAACTCGTCCTTGATGTAGGCGAGGAAGCGCAGGATCGAGAAGCCCGCTACCCGGGCGATCGAGCCGAGCACCACGAGGACGAACAGGATCGCGGTGACGTAGAAGGTGCCGACCAGCCACGCGAGGTCGTAGACCTTCTGGATGCCGTACTCGCCGATGGTGAACGCCATGGCGCCGAAGGCGCCCACGGGGGCGAGCTTCACCACGATGCCGATGATCTTGAAGAAGATCTGCCCGGCGGTGTCGATCGCGTGGTTCACCGCAGCCGCCCGCTCGCCCAGGCTCGTCACCACGACACCCGTGAGGATCGAGATCAGCAGAACCTGCAGCAGGTCGCCGGTGGCGAAGGGGTCGAAGAAGCTCTTGGGGATGATCGCCAGGATGTGGGCCACGGTGGAATCGGCCGCCGCCTTGTTGGCGTAGCTCGCGACCTTGCTGGCATCCAGCTTCGACGGGTCGGCGTTGAAGCCGGCGCCGGGCTTGATCACCTCGCCGACCAGCACGCCGACCAGCAGCGCCAGGGTGGAGACCACCTCGAAATAGAACAGCGCCTTCACGCCGACCCGGCCGACCTTCTTGAGGTCGCCGACCGACGCAATGCCGTGCACGATGGTGCAGAAGATGATCGGCGCGATCATCATCTTGATCAGGCCGATGAAGGCGTCGCCGAGCCATTTCATCGCCTTGCCGGCGGCCGGGTCGTACCAGCCAAGCAGGACGCCGAGGGCGATGGCAATCAGAACCTGGATGTAGAGCACCTTGTACCAGGGTTCGCGCGGCGCGGCGGCCGGACCTGTCGCGTGGATTGCCTGTGCCATGTCCATCCCGTGCGACTGCCGCGCACCCTCCCGATTTGGTGGCACGCTAGCGACTCTCGTCCCGCGCCTCAACGGCAGGTCGGTAATCTACCGGGAACCAACCGTGACAAAAACCTGTCGATCCCACCCGTAAAGTACTTCTCCCGACCGACATTCGCGCTCATCCCATGAAGCGCGGCTATTTTTTGACTGCCGCCGGATTTCGCCCTCCGTCCAACGGCGTTCAGAGACATTCCGGAGGTTTTCCGTGGCTGTGCGTCATTGGGCCGGGGCCGCGTTGCTCGGCGGACTCTTGTCCTGCGTCCTGTCCGCTCCGGCCTCGGCCGGAATCGTCGCCCAGATCGACCAGGGGCGCCAGCGGATGCGCGTCTTCGTCGATGGCTATCCCGCCTATGACTGGCCCGTGTCCACCGCCCGGACCGGCTACGTCACGCCCAACGGCCGGTTCCGGGTCGGGCTGATGGCCCCGATGTGGCGCTCGCGCAAGTATCACGGCTCGCCGATGCCGCACGCCATGTTCTTCCGCGGCGGCTACGCGATCCATGGCACTTACGCGACGGGCTCGCTCGGGCGCCGGGCCAGCCACGGCTGCATCCGCCTGTCGCCAGGTCACGCGGCCGCTCTGTTTCAACTGGCTCGCAACCGGGGTGGGGCGGCGGTGGTGATCCGCAACTGAGGCCGGGCGGGCCGGGCGCCCCGCATACAAAGAGGGCCGCGGCACATCATGCACCGCGGCCCGGATATCACGCGTCGTTCCGGCTTGGCCGGACGGCGTCTCAGGTCTGCTGCTGGGTGCGGCGGGGGCGCACGGTCCAGCGCTCGAACATCGAACCCGGATCCTCGCTCTTTCCGTCCTTGGCCTCGCCGCCATGCTCCGGCTGCTGGTGGATCGCCGCGCCGAGCGCCTGCGACAGGCTCTCGATCACATCGTCGATGCGGGTGTCGCCGTGCAGCGCGTCCGAAGCACTGGCCTGTGCCGCGGGGGCTTCCTGGTGGACCGGCTGATGGACGACGGGCTCCGGGGCGGGCGGCGGAGCTTCCGGCTCGGCGTGATGCTCGGGCTCCGGCGCGCTGTGATCCGCTGCGA
>NZ_JALNUM010000071.1:0-33484 GCF_026540795.1 Methylobacterium sp. GC_Met_2 | reverse complement strand
TCGTGTTGCTTCTTGGGCCATGCCCCCGGCGCCAAAGGCGGGTGGGGACGATGATGCGCGCGTCGAAGGGGTGGCCTCGCATGCGGCTTCCATCCAGACGCTTCGGTTGCGGTTCCTTGCTGCCTCCCCTCCGTCATAACGCGCGCAGCGCAGGATCCGAGACACGGCGCTGTCGATAGGCGTGGCGCCGCGCGCAAGGAACCAGCGGCCGGACGCATCGACCGGGACCCGTGTCAGGCGGCCGATCCAGCCCGCCGACGGGTATCGCCGAGGATCCGTCCGTCCTCTGCCCGGCACTCGATCTGCTCCGTCAGCCGGCCCGGCCGGATCCGGATCGCCGCCGGTCGGGTCAGGCGATCGGCCCGGTCCAGGAACCCGACGGTCCTCATGGGCGCATCCCGGCCGCCGCCGAGGCCGCGCCACCACTGCACCGCCTTCTCGCGCTCGTAGCCGCGGCCCTCGGGGCGCAGGCGCACGGACCAAACCGCGTCCGTGGTGCCATCGCGCCAGCCGAGCACGAGATCGAGCCCGTCCGGCGCGGCCTCCAGGTTCAGGGTTGTGACCGGATGCCAGGGGGCGTCCGGCCACGCGGCGTCCGGCCACGCGGCGTCCGGCTCCGGGGCAGGGCCGGACGGTCCGTTGCCGCGCGCGCCGGGATCGGCCGAGAGGATCGGCAGCTCGTCGTCGGCCGCGGCCTCGTGCGGGGCGTCGCCCTCCACCGCATCCGCCTCCGGCTCGGTCCAGCAGGGCTCGCAGGTCGAGGCATTGAGGGGAATCAGGGCGCCGCAGCCGGGGCAGGGCTTGGCGCGCGGGCCCCCTGCCCCGCCGAGCAGCTGGCTCTGGACCTCTCCGGCGCTCCGAACCGTCACCGCATCCACCGGACCGTGCATCCGCACCAGCCCGGCATAGTCGAGGATCAGCGCATCGGTCTTGCCCGGCGCGCAGCGCAGGGCCCGGCCGACCTGCTGGACGTAGAGGCCGGTGCTGCGGGTCGGGCGCAGCAGCGCCACGAGATCGACCTCGGGGACGTTGAAGCCGGTGCCCAGCACGCCGACCGAGGTCAGGCAGCGGATGTTTCCGGCCCGGAAGGCGGCGACGATCCGGTCGCGCTCCCGGCGGGGCGTCTCGCCCGAGACGGTCTCGCACGGGTAGCCCTCCGCCCGCACCGCGTCCCGCACGGCCTCGGCATGGGCGAGCCCGGCGCAGAAGGCGAGCCAGGCCCGGCGCCCGCGCCCGTATTCCGCCAGTTCCGCGACCGCCGCCCGGGTGATCGCGTCGCGGTTGACCGCCGCCTCCAGCTCCCCCGGGATGTAGTCGCCCGCGCGCCGGCCGACCCCCGAGACGTCGAGCTGGGTCAGCGTCGCCTTGGAGACGAGCGGCGCCAGAAAACCCTGCCGGATCAGCGTGAAGGTGTCGGCCTCGTAGGCGATGCCGGAGAACAGCCGGTGCGGGCCCTCGTCGAGCCGGCCCGAATCGAGCCGGTAGGGGGTCGCGGTGAAGCCCGCCACCCGCATCCCGGGCCTGCGCGCCCGCAGGCCCGCCAGGAAGCGGCCGTAGCGTGTTTCCGAGGCGCGGGGGATCAGGTGGGCCTCGTCGACGATCACGAGGTCGCGCGGCCCCACCGCGTCGAGCCGTTCGGCCACCGACTGGATGCCGCAGACCAGCACCTGCGCGCCGGCCTCCCACCGCCCGAGCCCGGCGGAGAAGATGCCGGCGGGTGCCTCCGGCCAGGCGCGGGTGAGTTCGGAGAAATTCTGGGCGACGAGCTCGCGGCTGTGGGTGACGATCACGACGCGGGCGAGGGGGTTGTCCGCCAGGGTCTCCCGGGCCAGGGCCGCGATCACGAGCGACTTGCCGGCGCCGGTGGGCAGCACGATCAGGTGGCCGGGGGCCGCCGCGTCCACCCCGCCCCGCGCCCAGGCCGCCGCGAGCGCGTCGAGGCCGGCGCGCTGGTAGTCCCGCAGGTGCAGCCCGTGGTCAGGTGGTGCCATACCCTAGCTCAGTCCGGGCCAGTCGATCGATCTCGGTCCCAGGATCCCAAAGGGCCGAGGCCCTTTGGCGGGGTGTCGGGGCCGCGCCCCGATATCGGGCGAAGCCCGACCGCAGGGCTCTGCCCTGCACCCGCAAAAGGTCGCAGACCTTTTGAATCCCGGATTGTCGCGCGGTGGACGCGCCCTTTAGCGGGACCCGTCGGCTTCGTCACGACGCAGCAGGTAGATATCCATGATCCAGCCGTGCCGGTCCCGGGCCTCGGCGCGGACCCGGCGGATCGCATCGCCCACGCTGCCCAGCCGGCCGGCGATCAGGATCTCGTCCGGGCTGCCGAGATAGGCGCCCCAGTGGATCGTCAGGTCCGGGTCGAGATGGCCGAAGGTGGGGTCGCCGTCGAGCATCACCACGACGCTCTCGGCATCCGCCGGCCAGCCCGCGGCGAGGCGGCGGCCGGTGGTGATCAGCACCGAACCGCCGATGCCGTTCAGCGGCACCCCGTGGCGGGCTGCGAGCACCTGCACGCTCGACAGGCCGGGGATCACCGTCCGGGTGAGGGCGATGCGCCCGTTCGCGGCGATCCGGTCGAGGATGCGCAGAATGCTGTCGTAGAGGGTGGGATCGCCCCAGGCCAGGATCGCCCCCACCTGCCCTGCCCCGAGATGGGCCGCGAAGGCCGCCTCCAGCCGCTCGGCCCGGGCCGCGTGCCACGCCGCGACGGTGCTGCCGTAATCGGCCGGGCGGCGTTCCCGGGGCGGGTCGTCCACGGTGACGAGCCGGTGGGGGGTTCGGATATGGGCGGCGCAGATCCGGCGGCGGATCTCCACCAAGTCGGCGGTCTCGGCGCGCTTGTCGAGGACGAACACCGCGTCGACATCGGCGAGCGCCCGCACCGCCTGCAGGGTCAGGTGCTCGGGATCGCCCGTGCCGATGCCGATCACCCGGATCTGCCGGTCCTGCATGCGCTTCCCTCCTCCGCCGGGGCGGGCGAGGGCCGGCGCCGGCCTCCCCTACTAGCGCGCGTCGGCTTTGGCGAGGATCGCCCGGGCGATGGTCAGGTCCTGCAGGGCGATGCCGGAGGAATCGAACACCGTGATCTCGGCCGGATCGGTCCGGCCCCCCTCCCCGCTCCGGAGCACGTCGCCGATTGCCCGCAGGCCGGCCTGGGCGTGCTCCGAGGCATGCTGGAACTCGCCGATGGTGCGCGCCTGCTCCGGCAGGTCGCAGACCAGGCGGGCCCGCTCCAGCAGGGCGGGGGGCAATTCCTGCTTGCCCTTGGCGTCCGCCCCCATGGCGGCGACATGCGTGCCGGAGCGGACCCAATCGGCCTCGAACAGCGGCGCGCGGGCGGGCGTCGCCGTGACGATCACGTCGGCCGCTTCGCAGGCCTCCTGCGGCGAGGCCGCCCGCACGTCGAGCCCGGATGCCCCCTGCCCCGCCAGACGCTCACTGAGCCCCGCGACCTTGGCGGGGTCCCGGGCGACGACCAGCACCGTCTTGATCGGCAGCACCCGGGCCAGTGCCGCGGCCTCGAACGCGGCCTGGTTGCCGGCCCCGAACACTGCGAGCACCGCCGAATCCGGCCGGGCGAGGACGCTGGCCGCAACAGCATCGGCAGCGGCGGTGCGGTAGGCGTTGACGCGACCCGCCTCAATCACCGTATCGATCCGGCCGGCAGCCTGATCGAACAGCAGGATCACCGAATTGTGCCGCGGCAGGCCCCGATCCGGGTTGCCGGGCCAGAACGAGCCGACCTTCAGGCCGGCATAGTCGGCGGTCGCGCCCGACTTGATCGAGAACCGGTTGGTCGGCTCCGAGCCGTGCCCAAGCACCGCCGGGAACAGGGTGGTGCCCGGCGCCACCGCGGCGATCAGCGCCTCACGGGCCGCGTCGAACGCCATGGCGTGATCGACCAGCGCGGCGGATTCCTCTTCCGAGATGAAGCGCATGGATTCATGGACCTCCAAAATCGCGGTTTCAAAAGGTCGAGACCTTTTGCGGGTGCAGGGCAGAGCCCTGCTGCGATCGGGGCTCCGCCCCGACACCCCGCCAAAGGGCCTCGGCCCTTTGGAATCCCGTTACAACGTCATGCCGCGGGCGGTGACCGGCCAGATCGCCTCGACCCGGCCGTTCCGCACGCCGACATACCAGTCGTAGACGTTGACCGTCGGGTCACAATGGCCGGGGATCAGCTTCAGACGCTCGTTGAGCTTGAGCACGTTGCCGGGATCGCTCAGCACCCCGTGCTCGTCGGAGCACTTGATGTATTCCACGTCGTCCCGGCCGAACACCAGGGGCAGGCCGCTGTCGATGCTCTGGGCCTTCAAGCCGGCGTCGCAGATCGCGACATCCGCCTTCGCCTTACTCATGATCGCCGTGACGATGAACAGGCTGTTCTCGAAATCGGCGATCGGCCGGCCCTCGGCGTCCTTCACCCGCTGGTAGTCCGCGTCCATGAAGACGTAGGAGCCGCATTGCAGCTCGTTGTAGACGCCGCTGCCGCCTTCCATCGCGAAGCTGCCGGTCCCGGCCCCCGCCACGATGGCGCAATCGAGGCCCTCGGCCTTGAGCAGGTCGACGGTGCGCTTGGTCTCGTCGATCGCCGTCTGGATCAGGGCCTTGCGCTCGCCGAAATCGCGCACGTGCTGGGCCTTGCCCTGGTAGGCCTGCAGGCCGGCGAAGCTCAGCCCCGGCGCCGCGGCGATTCGTTTGGCGATGGCGACGGCGGGCTCGCCCGGCGCGACGCCGCAGCGGCCGGCGCCGACATCGATCTCCACGAGGGCTTCGAGGATGACGCCGTACTGGACCGCCGCCGCCGAGAGGTCGTCGACATTGCCGGGGTCGTCGACGCAGACCAGCACCCGCGCCCGCTTGGCGAGCGCCGCGAGGCGCTCGATCTTCCGGGGTGCGGTCACCTGGTTGGAGACCAGCACGTCGCGGATGCCGGCGCTCACCAGCGCCTCGGCCTCGCTGACCTTCTGGCAGCAGACGCCGCAGGCGCCGCCCCGCTCGATCTGCATCACGGCGATGTCTGAGGACTTGTGGGTCTTGGCGTGCGCCCGGTGGCGCAGGCCGCGCTCCGTCATGAAGCGGCCGAGCTTGTCGATGTTGCGCTCGAGGGCGTCGAGGTCGACCAGCAGGCAGGGGGTGTCGACGTCCTCGACCGACATGCCGACGCTGGCGGGGATGTTGTTGCGCATGGGTTTTCCTCCTGATCGTCGCGGTTATGGTTTCGCAAGTCCCGTCAGCGCCTCACGGGGCAACACCCAAAAGTTCGGCGATGCGCGGCGTCGCCTTGATGCCGGTGCCGGTGAGCACCACCACGGTGGTCTCGTCGGGCCGGATCGCGCCGCTTGCGGTCAGGTCGGTGAGCGCCGCCGCCGCCATCGCGCAGGTCGGCTCGACGTAGAGGCCCGACCGGGCGAGCTCCATCAAAGCCGCCTCGATTGCCGCCTCGGAGACCGCCACGGTGCCGCCGCCGGAGCGGCGGAGCGCCGCCAGCACCTCACGGCCTCGGACCGGCTGGGCGATCGAGGCGCCCTCGGCCAGCGTCGGGCGCGGGGTGACCGGCACGAAATCCTCCGCGCCGGCCTCGAAGCCCGCGTGCAGGGGCGCGCAATGGGCCGGCTGCACCGCATAGAGCCGCGGCAGGCGGGCGATGGCGCCCCGGCGCAGCAGCTCCGAGAAGCCGATATCGCAGCCGAGGATGTTGCTGCCCGCCCCGCAGGGGATGATCACGGCGTCGGGCGCGGAAAACCCCAGATCCTCCCACAGCTCGTAGGCCAGCGTCTTGGTGCCCTGGAGGAAATGCGCCTGCCAGTTGTGGCTGGCGTAAAAGATCGAATCCGCTTGGGCAACGGCCGCGTCGGCGGTGTCCTGGCGGGTGCCGGGGATCAGCTCGACCTCCGCGCCAGCGGCCCGCATCTGCACGGTCTTGGCCGGCGAGGTCGAGGCCGGGACCAGGATCTTGGCCCGCATCCCGGCCGCCGCCGCATAGGTCGCCACGGCCGCGCCGCCATTGCCCGAGGAATCCTCCAGCACCGCGTCGACACCCTGCTGGCGCAGGATCGACAGCATCACGGACGCGCCCCGATCCTTGAAGCTGCCCGAGGGCGCGAACCATTCGAGTTTGAAATGCGCGTGGCCGCCCCGCCAGGGCCGGCGCACCAGCGGGGTGCCGCCTTCCCCGAGGGTCACCGGATCGGAGACCGCCACCGGCAGCGCGGCGGCGTAGCGCCAGAGGGAGCGCTCGGCCGTTTCGATCTCCCCACGATCGATACCGGGAAGATCGGTAATCATCAGTGGGCCCCCCGTCTCCGAGCGCCAGCGCGGCGTCTCGATCGGGTAGGTCGCCCCGGTGGCGGGGTCGAGATAGGCGGGAGACGGGGGCATAGCGGCTCGGCTTCCGGGGAGCTGTTCGAAAAGAGAATACAAAATAATGTTGGGCGGCGCGCCCCCTGTCGGGGACATGACGGCGCGCCGCGCTGCGCGTCAGGGCTCCGCCCTGACAACCTGCCAAAGGGCCTCAGGCCCTTTGGAATCCCGGGATTCTCAAGCCGCGAGCGGCAGAGCCGTCCGCTCCGGCGCGTGCTCGGCCGCGATCGCCTCGGCGACGAGTTCGGCCGTGGCGCCCGAGAGGGTCCAGCCGAGATGGCCGTGGCCGGTGTTGTAGAACACCCCCGGCCGGCGGCCCCGGCCGACCTTGGGCAGCATGTTCGGCAGCATCGGGCGCAGGCCGCTCCAGGCCACCACCCGGTCGGTGTCGACCAGCGGGAACTGCTCCCGGGTCCAGTCGACCAGCGGCTGGATCCGGTCGTGCCGGATGTCGCGGTTGAAGCCGTTGAACTCGGCCGTGCCGGCGACCCGCAGGCGCGCGTCGCCGAGGCGGCTGGTGACGATCTTGGCCGCCTCGTCGAGGATGCTCACCTCGGGCGCCGCCCGCTGCGCTTCCGGGGTCAGCAGGTTCACGGTGATCGAGTAGCCCTTCACCGGGTAGACGTTGATCCGGTCCCCGAGCAGCCCCGCGAAGTGCCGGCTGGCGCAGCCCGCGCAGATCACCACCGCGTCGGCCTGCAGGACCTGCGGCGCCTCCGTGGCATGCCCGGTCTGGCGCCAGCCGACGGCGTAGCCCCCCTCCCCCGGCGCGATCGTCGCGACGTCGGCGTCCTGGACGAAGCGGACGCCCCTGCGCGCGCAGGCGGCGGCCAAGCCCCGGGTAAACTTGTGGATGTCGCCGGTGGCGTCCGAGGGCGTGAAGAAGCCGCCGTGATAGGTGCCGGCGAGCGTCGGCTCGATGGCGCGGATCTCCTCCGGGGTCACGGCGTGGCGCTCCAGGCCCCCCTCCCGCAGCAGGGCGTTGACGGTTTTCGCCTTCTCGAAGCTCGCCCGGTCCCGGTAGAAGTGCAGGATGCCGCGGGTCTTCAGGTCGAAGTCGATCCCCTCGGCCTCCGCCATGGCGAACAGGGCCGTGCGCGCCTTGAGCGCCAGCCGCACGGTCGCCACGGTGTTCTCGCGGTAATGGGCGATCTCGCGCATGAACGCCGCCATCCACGACAGCTTGTGCCAGGAGGGGGTGGGGTTCATCAGCAGCGGCGCGTCGCGGCGCATCATCCACTGCACGCCGTGGAGCACCGTGGAGAGCTTGTTCCAGACCTCCGCGTTGCAGGCCGAGAGCTGGCCGCCATTGGCGAAGGAGGTCTCCATGGCGGCGTAGCGCTGCCGGTCGAGGACGGTGACGCGGTAGCCGCGCTGGGCGAGCGCATAGGCGGTCGTCACGCCGGTGATGCCGGCGCCGATTATGGCGATATGGGTCATGGGTGGAACTCCGGAACGGGGACGCGTGGAGGCCGCCTTCAAGCGGTCGGCCGGTTGCGCGCCCCATCTGTCCCGGTGCCTGAGAGCTTGATCCGCGTCCGGCCCTGGCGAAGCCTTGTCGCGAACGTCCCCTTCGGCGGGTGCCCACGGACTTCCCCGCTGCACCACTCTCCAGATTGCCCTGACGACACGGTTCCGGTGCCTGAGAGTTTCCGGGGCGGTTGCTCCGTCGGCGCCGGGCCCCCCTCTCTGGGTGGATCCCGGTCTCTCCCGCATCGTCGCGATGGGCTGACCTCTCGATACGCCGATTCGGCGGCCCCGGAGAAGCCCGGATTCCCGGCACCCTGCCGGTTCCGCAGACAGCGCGTGCCGGCTGTCACCGGTCGGGAGCGATCCCGGCCGCCAGCGGTTGAGAGGGGATCCGAAGACGGAGACGCCCCGATGCTGACCAGGACCGCGATCTACGAGGGCACGGTGCGCGAGGGCCGGGAGGATGAATTCTTCCGCCGGGTCCGGGATGAGCTGGAACCGTTCTGGCGGCGCTTCCCGGGCGTCACCGCGGTGCGGGTCCAGCGCCTCGTCTCCAAGGATGCCGACGCGCGGCCGATCGCCATGATCCTGGAGATGGATTTTCCCGATCAGGCGGCGCTCGACGCCTGCCTCGCTTCCCCGATCCGCCCGGAATCGCACGCTGCCACCGAGGCGGTGATGCGGATGTTCGAAGGGCGCTTCTACCATCTCGTCAGCGAGGGCCGGACCCTGCCGCTGGGCGAATCCGGCTCGGTTCAGGGGGCCTAGGGCGCGCGGCGCCGAGCACCCCAACGCGCCTGCCCGCCGCGGGTCCGGGCCGGGAACAGCCCACGCAGGTGCCGGTTTGCCGGAGGGTCGACCAGTCGATCACCCCGTGCCGAAAGCCCCGAATGCCGATGAATCTCGACCTCGCGAAGGTGCTCACGACGGTCGGGCCGGCGGCCTCGATCATTTTCGCCGCGTGGATCTTCGTGGCCTTCCTGCAGACCCGCTACGACGCCGCGGTCGAGCGCTATCGCGACCTGATCGAGAAGTTCAGGACGTCAGACCTGTCCGGAAGCCGGAAGGCCAACATGCGGGACGAGATCCTCAACTACAAGCGTCGTTGCGAGCTGATGAACCGCGCCACCGGATGCGGCCTCGTCTCCGCGATGCTGCTGATCTCGACGATGATCTTCGGCGGCCTGTCGATCGTCTTCCAGGACATCGGGTTGCTCAAGCTGGCGAGCATGGGCACCGCCCTGCTGGGCCTGCTGCTCGTCATCGCCGGCGCGGTCATCGTGGCCCTGGAGGGGCGGATCATCCGCCGGCAGATTCACAGCGAGTTGCTGGATATCCCGGATCTGGCGCACGGCATCGATCAGGATCCCGGCGCCATCGATGATCCGCAGCGACGCGGCCAGGATCACGTCCCGGTCCGACCGTAGGGCGTGCCTGCGAAGGACACATCGGAACAGGGGCGGGCGCGGAGCATCGCGGATGGCCGCCCTGGCCGGCACCTTGACCGCGGATTTCTGCCCGCCCAGGGCGTTCATCGAACGTAAACCAATATTTCTGGGATATATTGGTTTTTATGCAAATCTCTGTGATCATATTCAAGTTGAGCCATCAGTATTGAGGCTATCGGCGCGGTTCCGGCCGGCCGGATGTAGATCGAGTACAGGCAGGCAGCGCGATGGCGAAGTGGATACCCGGCGCGGCCGTGTTCGGTCTCCTGTGCCTGATGATCATCCCGGCCCCCGGGATCTGGGGCGTGCTGATCGGGGCTACCTGCGTGCTGGCGATCATCGGCAGCCTGTTCATGCTGGTCCTCGACCGGGTGGCGACCGCCCTCCTCGCGTGGCGCGCGCGGCGCGCCACGCGACCCACGCAGTCGCGCCGGACCCAGGTGGTGCATGCCGGCTCCGGGATGACCCGGAAGGCCTGAGGCCGAACCGGGGACTGGATTCCCCGCCCCATCGGTGCAAGGTCCGGCGCCGCTGCCGCGGCGCCACGACCAACCGGGACGGTCCGATGAAGCTTCTCTACTCCCCCGCCTCCCCGTATGCCCGCAAGGTGCTGGTCCTCGCCCACGAGACGGGGCTGATCGACCGGATCACCGTCACCGCCGCCACGGCCTCCCCGACCGGCTCCGCCGCGGAGGTCGCCGCCCACAACCCGCTCGGCAAGATTCCCGCGCTGATCCTTGAGGACGGGACCGCCCTCTACGACAGCCGGGTGATCTGCGAGTACCTCGACGGCCTCTCGGACGGACCGCATCTGTTTCCCGAAGGCGCGGCACGCTGGGACGCGCTGACCCGGCAGGCGCTGGCCGACGGCCTGCTCGATGCGGCGCTGCTCACCCGCTACGAGCGCGTGCTGCGCCCGGAGGAACGGCGCTGGGACGCCTGGGATGCGGGCCAGATCGGCAAGATCACGGCGGCCCTCGACCGGTTCGAGGCCCTGGCGGCCGATCTGCCGGCGCTCGACATCGGCACGATCGCGATGGCCTGCGCGCTGGGCTACCTCGACCTGCGCTTCTCCGATCTCGCGTGGCGGGACGGCCGGCCCGCCCTGGCGGCATGGTTCGCTGTAGTGGAGCGCGAGCCCGCGATGGCCGCCACCGTGCCGAAGGGCTGAGCCCCTGTCTTGGTTTCGAAAGGGCGAGCCCTTTCGCGGGTCCAGAGCAGAGCCCCAGTGCCGGACGTCGTCCGGTGCCGGACGTCGTCCGGTATCGGGCTGCGTCCTAGACGGTCAGGGCCTTGTCCTGACAACCCACCAAAAGGCTCGCCCTTTGGAAAACTGGACTCGACCGCGTCAGGGCCGGGACGGGGCCGCGTAGGGATGGGTCGAGCCGAGGGGATCGGCGAGGAAATCCTGGACCGTCCCGGCGCCGGTGCCGAAGGTGATGAGCAGGAAGCCGCCCGCGAGCGCGAAGTTCTTCAAGAAGTCCCAGAACAGTTCGCGGCCCTTGCCGCCGGCCCAGAAATCACCCGGTGCCCAGAACTGCTTCCACAGCAGCGCCGTGGCCCCGCAATAGCCCGCGAGCACGAAGGCGGCGGCCCGGTCGGCGGTGCCAGTCAGGATGCACAGCGACATCCCGATCTCGACGGTAAGCCCGACGAGGATCAGCAGCGTGGCGGGCGCGGTGGCGTGCACGGCCTGGCGCGCCTGCCCGACCGCGCCCTTGAAGTTCAGGATCTTGTCGAGGGCGCTGAACGGCAGGAACAGCAGCACGAGGAGCAACCGGATGCCGAACGCGATCGCGACGCTGAGACTGGCCATGGGCGTGAGACGATGTCCGATCCGGCCCCGGGGCCCTCGCGTGGTCAACTAGGGCGTGATCGGGGAAGGGGAATTCGGTTCGTCGGGGTCTGAACGCGACCGGGCACGTCTCCAGGGCCGAGCCCCCTGCCCTCACGCCGCCCGCACCCGCTCCAGAAACCCCGTCACGGCCTCGCGCAGGGCACCCGCCTGCCGGGAGAGGTCGCCCGCCGCCTGCAGCACCTGGGCCGAGCCCTGGCTCGCGGTGTCCGCCGCCTCGCCCACGCCCGTCATGTGCCCCGAGACTCCGCGGGTGTCCTGCGCGGTCTGCGCGGTGGTCCGGGCGATCTCGGCGGTGGCCGCACCCTGCTCCTCGACCATGGCGGCGATCTCGGCGCCGATCCGGGCGAGGTTGCGGATCACCGCGGTGATGCCGCCGATCGACCGGACCGAAGCCTCCGTGGAGCCGGTGATCTCCGCGACCTTGGCGCCGATCTCCTCGGTGGCCCGGGCGGTCTGAGTTGCGAGGTCCTTGACCTCAGCCGCCACCACGGCGAACCCCCGGCCCGCCTCGCCGGCGCGGGCCGCCTCGATCGTGGCATTCAGCGCCAGCAGGTTGGTCTGGCCGGCGATCTGCGAGATCATGGCGACGATCTCCCCGATGCTGCCGGCGGCCTGCGCGAGGCGCCGGATCTCCCCGGCCATGCCGTCCGCGTCCCGGGTCGCGGCGGCCGCGAGATCGGCCGAGGACCCGACTTGGACGCCGATCTCCCGCACCGAGGCGGTGAGCTCTTCCGTCGCCGCCGCCACCGTGTCGGCCGAGCGCGCGGCCGAGTCGGCGGAGGTCGCCACCGCCCGGCCGAGGTCGGTCGTGTCCTGAGCGGCCCGGGCCATGCCGTGCGCGGAGGCCTCCAGCTGGGCGGCGGCCGCGGAGACCGCCTCGACGATGCCGACGACCTGGCGCTCGAAACTGTCGGCGAGGCCGAGCGCGACCGCGCGCTGGGCCTCGGCGTTCTCGGCGGCGAGGCGCTCCTGCGCGGCCCGGGCGGCGCGGCGCTCGGCGACGCTGTCGCGGAACGCCAGGGCCGCTGCGGCGATCGCCCGGACCTCCCGCGGGCCGCCCGACGGGATCGCCAGCTCGGCCGCGTCGTCCGTCGCCTCATCCCGGCCGATCGCCGCCAGAACCCGGGCCATCCGGGCAAGGGGCCGGGCGATGGCCGTGCCGAGCCAAACCGCCAGACCCGCCGCAAGGGTGAACAAGGTCAATCCCCCGACGCTCCAGAGGGTCAGCATCTGGTCGGCCTGGGCGCGGACCGCGCCGGCGGCTGCGACGAGGTCGGCGGTCAGCCGGTCCTCCACGCCCTTCAGGGCGTCGATCCGCTGCGTGGCGAGGCGGAACCAGGCCGGCGCGTCGCGGAACGCCAGAGGGGCGCCCGGCATCGTCTCCTGGGCGGCTTGGCGCAGGCGTGCCACCTCCCGGGCCGGCTCCGTTGCCTCCGCGGCGTCGAGCAGCGCCGCCTGGGGGTCTGCGGCTCCGGCCCGGAACAGGCCCGCATAGGTCGCCTGCTCGGCCGAGAGGGTCGCGAGCCGGCGCGCGGCCGGAAGGTCCAGGCTGCCCGACGCGAAGGCCGCCGAGGCGGCGGCCCGCTCCTGGCCGGCGGCCTCCTTGAGCGCCAGGAAGGCCGCGTAGGCGTTGGCCCGGGCGGCGAGGCCGGCCTCGTCGATCACCCCGCCCATCGCCCGCACGAGGCCGAGCCCCTCGCCGATCAGGCCGGTGTAGAAGCGCGCCGCCTCGGAGGGGCTGGGCGTCAGAGCGTCCACCGCCCGGCGCTGCGCCGCGAGTCCGGTGAGCGCCCGCGCGAACCCCGCCCCGCGCGCCGCGAAGGCCGGGCCGAAGCCCGTGGCGGCCACCATGGCCTCCGGCAGCCCCGCCAGCGCCGCGTCGGTGCGCTGGCGCTGGGCCGCGAGCTCCGGCCCGAACTGCGCGCCCTTCGCAGCCAGGAACAGGCTGGAGGCGCCGCGCTCCCGCTGGCCCTCGTGCACGAAGGCGCTGATCCGCGAAGCGAGGCCGACGAGGCTCTCCACCCGGTCCATCTCGGCGCGGCGCGCCCACTGGTCGGAGACGGCCAGACCCGCCGCCCCCGCGAAGGCGAGGCAGGGGGCGAGCGCCACCGCCAGGATGCGGGCGCGGAGCGAGGACAGGAGCGGCATGGGACGATCTGGGATTGTTCAGCAAGAAAGGGCTCACCCTCCCGGCAAGTGTTGAACATCCGGTTATGGTCTACCGTCTCGCTTCGATCGGATCTGCTCGATCACGCAGCGTTCTGGGCAGGATCTGCCTGTCCGGCGTGCAGATCGCCCCAGGTCTTCAAGGCGCGGATGACAGGTTCCAGGGAGCGCCCGCGCGCGGTCAAGCTGTATTCCACCTTCGGGGGCACCTGGGCATAGATTGTTCGCGTGATCAGGCCGTCCGCCTCCATCTCGCGCAACTGATTCGTGAGCATGCGCTGGGTCACGCTGGCCAGCCGCCGCCGGATCTCGCTGAACCGCAGGGTCCCCTCCAGCAGGTGGTAAAGGATCACACCCTTCCACTTGCCGTCGATGAACCGGAGGGTCGCCTCGACGGCGCAGCCCGGGCTGCAGGCGCCGGTATGGTGACGGGTGCGGGCCATGGCGGTCTCCCACGGTATCGTTTTCGGCACTATCGGCCTTTTATGTGCGTACTTGCGGCGCGGGAAGGGCCGCGGCATCTCCTGCCTGACAAGCCGGAGGAGATCACGATGCGTGCCGTCGGATACCGCAAGTCCCTGCCGATCACCGATCCCGAAGCCCTGGTCGCTGTTGACCTGCCGCAACCGGAGCCCGGCCCCCGCGACCTGCTGGTGAAGGTCGAGGCGATCTCGGTGAACCCGGTCGACACCAAGGTCCGACGCCGGGCCGAGCCGGAGGCCGGCGGCGTCAAGGTCCTGGGCTGGGACGCGGCCGGGACCGTCGTCGCCGCGGGTGCGGAGGTCCAAAACTTCGCGGTGGGCGACGCGGTGTTCTACGCCGGCGATCTCACCCGGCCGGGCACGAACGCGGAATACCATTGTGTCGATGCCCGCATCGTCGGGCACAAGCCCCAAACCCTCGACTGGGCGCAGGCCGCCGCCCTGCCGCTCACCGCGATCACCGCCTGGGAGACGCTGTTCGACCGGCTCGACGCGGGCAAGCCGGTGCCGGGCGCGGCCCCGGCAATCCTGATCGTCGGCGGCGCGGGCGGCGTCGGCTCCGTGGCGATCCAGCTCGCCCGGGCGCTCACCGA
This sequence comes from Methylobacterium sp. GC_Met_2, assembly GCF_026540795.1. Taxonomy (NCBI): domain Bacteria; kingdom Pseudomonadati; phylum Pseudomonadota; class Alphaproteobacteria; order Hyphomicrobiales; family Methylobacteriaceae; genus Methylobacterium; species Methylobacterium sp. GC_Met_2. The sequence continues at coordinate 19,104 of NZ_JALNUM010000071.1, read as the reverse complement.
CCTCACCGTGATCGCCACCGCGTCGCGGCCCGAGACGGCGCAATGGTGCCGGGACCTCGGCGCCCACCACGTGGTCGACCATGCCAGGCCGCTCGCCGCCGAGGTGGCTGCCCTCGGCCTCGGCGCCCCGGGCCTCGTCTTCTCCACCACCAACACCGACGCCCACCTCGCCCAGATCGTGGAGCTGATCGCCCCGCAGGGCCGCCTCGCCCTGATCGACGATCCGGAGCAGCTCGATGTCGGGCTTCTCAAGCGCAAGAGCCTGTCGCTGCACTGGGAGTTCATGTTCACCCGGTCGATGTTCGCCACCGCCGACATCGCCGCCCAGGGCGCGCTCCTCGACGAGGTGTCTCGCCGCGTTGATTCCGGGCGCCTGCGCACCACCCTGGGGGAGCATTACGGGCGGATCGACGCTGCGAACCTGAAGCGCGCCCATGCGCTGATCGAGAGCGGGCGCGCCAAGGGCAAGATCGTGCTCGAAGGCTTTTCGGAGTGAGGGGGACGGGATGGCCGAAGCGGCGGGAACCGGCATCTTCGATGTGGCGACGCTGGCGGCGTCCCTGCCCGACAGCGCAAAAACCCTCTTGGTCGACACCTACCTGACCGACCGAGAGGCGGCGAGCGCCCGGGTGTTCCGGATCTACCGGCCGACCCCGCCGCATTATCACGCCACCTGCGACGAGTATCTCTACTGCCTCTCGGGCCGGGGCACGGTCTGGCTGGGGGATCCGGACGCTGTCACGGCGTTCGGCCCCGGCCAGCTCCTGTTCTTCGAGAAGGGGACCGTCCACGCCATGCCGACGATCGAGCCGGAAGAGCCGGTGGTGTTTCTGTCGATCGACACGCCCCGGCGGGCGCCCACCGACATCGTCTTCGTGAACCCGGAGGACGGGACGCCCGCCACCTTTATGGCGCGCAACGCGGAGGCGTGAGACCGTTCCCGCGAAACGGCCTCAGAGCCGCAGGAACCGCCCGCTCGCCGCGACCCGGACGAGCGGGGCCGCCACTGCGCGCGGCGCGGTCGTCGGCTCAGGCAAGGGCGGGTCGGTCAGGATCGAGGGCTGGCATCGGCACCTGTCGGTGAGGAGGGGCCGAGAATCGAGGCGGCACGGCACAGGCCCCTCCGCTACAGGCCGAGGCGACTCACGCTGTGGCCGTGGACGATGGCTAGAGCGCTCTCCGCCGAAGTGGACGCCGGTTCGGCGCAAGAGCGCGCGTCAAAACAAAGGCTGAGAGCCGCGCACGATTGCAGTGCGATCGGGCACGGCTCTAGGATCAAGACACCGCCCTCCACCGGCTCGTACAGGATGACGTGCGCGGCATGCTCGTGCCGATGTACGCCGGGCCGGATCGCGTCGGCCTTCCAGCCCATGCGGGGATTGTCGGCGAGGAGCTGAAAGACGTGTTCCAGGCCGCCAGCACAGGTTTCCGCTTGGCGGATACCGAACTGCCGGTAGCCGGAGACGGCGATGTCGAACGGTTCCGCTTCAGCCCTCGCGGTGAGGGCATAGTCACCCATCCAGAAGCTGATCAGCCTGAGCGTGCTGCTTGGCCCGTGCGAGGATGTCGGGGACCTTGCGACGGCTCGGTCCGCTGGCGCGGGACTCATCGACGATCCGGCGCAGATCCTCGATCGTCAACTCGGGCTGGGTCCGCCGCTCGCGGTCACGGCGCACGAGGTCGCGGACGTAGTCGCTCGTGCTGGCATAATCGCCCTGTTTGATCCGCGCCTCGATCCACTCCTTCATCGGATCGGGCAGGGAAATCGTCATGGTCGCCATGGAGACCTTACCGTCTGGTCAGAAGAATCGAGGGTCGCTGGAGCAGGGATAAGCATAGTTCACAAAAATTCTTATGGCTCCCAATGTTGGGGTTCAATTCCGCCGCTGCACGGAGCGGTTGCCGCCGTACGCGTTTCGTTCTAGCAAGGACGGCGCATGACGGGCCTGCGTCCCGCCGGCCGCATCTTGCCGTGGGCCCTTCGGGCTCGACATGAGTCGGAGCGGCGGCTGGCCCGCGCGCGCATCCGATTCGACTTCGTCGACGCCTCGAAAGACCGCCGCCCTCATGGCCAAAGCCCAAGCTGGAAGTCGTGCCGCAAGCCGCGCTGGTGCCGCGAACGCCGCGCCCAAAGCTGCCGCCGAAACGCCTTCCAGGACGGCTCCGAAGGCCCCCATCGCCGTCAAGGCCGCACAGCCCAAAGCCGCACAGGCCAAAGCTGCCCAGGCCAAAGCTGCACAGGCCAAGCCGGCTCGCACGAAATCCGAGGCCGCCACCGACGCCAAGCTTGCAGCCTTGTTCGACGCCGCCCCCGCCTCCGCCGAGGACCGCCGCGTCATCGCGGTCCGCGGCGCCCGGGAGCACAATCTCAAGAACGTCGATCTGACCATCCCGCGTGACAAGCTCGTGGTGTTCACCGGGCTCTCGGGCTCGGGCAAGTCGTCGCTCGCCTTCGACACGATCTACGCCGAGGGGCAGCGCCGCTACGTCGAGTCGCTCTCGGCCTATGCCCGCCAGTTCCTGGAGATGATGTCCAAGCCCGATGTCGATCAGATCGACGGGCTGTCGCCGGCCATCTCCATCGAGCAGAAGACCACGTCGAAGAACCCCCGCTCCACCGTGGGGACGGTCACCGAGATCTACGACTACATGCGCCTGCTCTGGGCGCGGGTCGGCATCCCGTACTCGCCCGCCACCGGCCTGCCGATCGAGAGCCAGACCGTCCAGCAGATGGTCGACCGGGTGCTGGAATTGCCGGAGAAGACCCGGCTCTACCTGCTCGCCCCGGTGGTCCGCGGCCGCAAGGGCGAATACCGCAAAGAAATCGCTGAATACCAAAAGAAAGGGTTTCAGCGGTTGCGCGTCAACGGCGAGTATTACGCCATCGACGACGTGCCCAAGCTCGACAAGAAGTTCAAGCACGACATCGACGTGGTCGTCGACCGGATCGTGGTCCGCGCCGATATCGGATCGCGGCTGGCCGATTCCTTCGAGACGGCGCTGGAACTCGCCGACGGTATCGCGGAGGTCGTGTTCGCGGATGCGCCCGAGGGCGAGGCGCCCCGGACCATCACCTTCTCGTCGCGCTTCGCCTGCCCCGTGTCGGGCTTCACCATCGCGGAGATCGAGCCGCGGCTGTTCTCGTTCAACAACCCGTTCGGCGCCTGCCCGACCTGCAGCGGCATCGGCCACGAGATGCGGATCGACCCCGAACTGGTGATCTCCGATCCGGCCCTGAGCCTGAAGCGCGGCGCGATCGGCCCCTGGGCGAAGTCGACCTCGCCTTATTACGGCCAGACCCTCGACGCCCTGGCCGAGCATTTCGGCTTCAAGACCAGCGTCCCCTGGCAGAGCCTGTCGGAGACGGCCCGCGCCATCGTACTCTATGGCTCCGACAAGCAGTCGATCCGCTTCGCCTACGATGATGGCTTGCGCAAATACACGGTCAACAAGCCGTTCGAGGGCGTGATCCCGAATCTGGAGCGCCGCTACAAGGAGAGCGACTCGGACGCCGTCCGGGAGGAGATCGGGCGCTTCATGAGCGAGACGCCCTGCGCCGCCTGCGGCGGCAAGCGGCTGAAGCCCGAGGCTTTGGCCGTCAAGGTCGCCATGGCGGACATCGCCGACGTGACCGCCCTTTCGGTGAGCGAGGCGCACCGTTGGTTCTCCGAGCTGCCCGAGAAGCTGACGCCCAAGCAGAACGAGATCGCGGTCCGAATCTTAAAAGAAATCCGCGACCGGCTGAGCTTCCTGGTGGATGTCGGCCTCGAATACCTGACGCTCGCCCGCGGCTCCGGCTCGCTCTCGGGCGGCGAGAGCCAGCGCATCCGGCTGGCCTCGCAGATCGGCTCCGGGCTGACCGGCGTGCTCTACGTGCTGGACGAGCCCTCGATCGGCCTGCACCAGCGCGACAACGAGCGGCTGCTCGGCACGCTCAAGCGCCTGCGCGACCTCGGCAACTCGGTGATCGTGGTCGAGCACGACGAGGACGCGATCCGGCAGGCCGATTACGTGGTCGATGTCGGCCCGGGCGCCGGCATCCACGGCGGCGAGATCATCGCGCAGGGCACCCCCGCCGAGGTTCTGGCGAATCCCGCCTCGCTCACCGCCAAGTACCTCACGGGCCAGATGTCGGTCCGCACGCCGACCGCGCGTCGAAAAGGCCGGAAGGGCAAGCTCGGGCTGTTCGGCGCCCGGGGCAACAACCTGAAGGACGTCGACGTCGAGATCCCGCTCGGCACCTTCACGTGCATCACCGGCGTCTCGGGCGGCGGAAAGTCCACCCTGGTGATCGACACGCTCTACAAGGCGGTGGCAAAAAAGCTGAACGGCGCCCTTGAGCACCCGGCCCCCTATGGGCGGCTGGAGGGGCTGGAGCACCTCGACAAGGTCATCGACATCGATCAGTCGCCGATCGGGCGCACGCCGCGCTCGAACCCCGCCACCTATATCGGCGCCTTCACGCCGATCCGCGACTGGTTCGCCGGCCTGCCGGAGGCCAAGGCCCGGGGCTACCAGCCGGGGCGCTTCTCGTTCAACGTCAAGGGCGGGCGCTGCGAGGCCTGCTCGGGCGACGGCGTCATCAAGATCGAGATGCACTTCCTGCCGGACGTCTACGTCACCTGCGACGTCTGCAAGGGCAAGCGCTACGACCGCGAGACCCTGGAGGTGAAGTACCGGGGCAAGTCGATCGCCGAGGTGCTCGATTCCACCGTCGAGGAGGCGGCCGAGCTGTTCAAGGCGGTGCCGGCGATCCGCGACAAGCTCGAGACCCTGAAGCGGGTCGGCCTGCACTACGTCCATGTCGGTCAGCAGGCCACCACCCTGTCGGGGGGCGAGGCGCAGCGGGTGAAGCTCTCCAAGGAGCTGTCGAAGCGCGCCACCGGCCGCACCCTCTACATCCTCGACGAGCCGACCACCGGCCTGCACTTCCACGATGTCGCCAAGCTCATGGAGGTGCTCCACGAGCTGGTCGACCAGGGCAACACCGTGGTGGTGATCGAGCACAACCTCGAAGTGATCAAGACCGCCGACTGGGTGATCGACATGGGTCCCGAGGGCGGCGACGGCGGCGGCCGCGTGGTGGCGCAGGGCACGCCCGAGGAGATCGCCCGTGCGAAGGCCAGCCATACCGGCCGGTTCCTGCGCGAGGTGCTGGAGCGGCGCCCCGCCGCGCCGCCCGCCGCCCGTGCGCCCCGCCGCAGCGCTGCCGAGTAGACGGCGCTTCGGTGCGGGCGCCGGTCGGCGCCCGCCGGCGCGGCAGTTTTTGCCGGGTGCCGGCCGAGAACGGTTCCCGCGGATGGTGATTCGAGCCGTCGCCCCGCGTTTCGCGCCTGGCGCGGGCCCCTCCGGACGCCGATCAGGCGCGGATCCGGACCGAAGCGCCCGAGGCCGCCCCCTGCCCGATTGTCCGCCAGGGCTTGCCGGATTCTCCCGTGATCCGCGGCGACAACAGCTTGACCGTTCAACGATATTTTGCCGGAGACGGCGTCCCGAACCCGCCTTGTGGATAGTGTTGCGCCGCCGCAAATATGCGGCTTTTGGGCAACGGTTGGGCCGGTTTTGGCATTCGGGCGAGCATTCCACTGTCTTTCCGAGGGTCTCTGTAGAATAGTCGCAGACGTTGAGACGGGCAGGCTCCGTGGGGGCGCTCGGCAGGTCCGAAGCCGGCAGCCGCAATGAGCGAGCAGACCGGCAGGGAAGTGCCGAAAGCGGGACGGATGCCTTGGGACCTTGGGAAGGAATGAGACAATGATGAAGAACTGGCTCGCGGCCGGCACGGTCGCGCTCACGGTCGGCATGACCTCGACGATCGCGCAGGCGCAGACCACGACGGTTCCCGGTGAGCAGGTCGGCCTCGCTGTCGGCGCGCCGCTGCCGGAAGGCCTCTACGCCATCAACACGTTCACCTATCGCCGCACCGACGGCCGGAACGACGCCGACACGGCCGTCAACGTCCCGGTCCTGGTCTGGTCGACCCCGCTGGTTCCGCTCGGCGGCCGCGTCGAGCTGCTGGTCGCTCCCCCGACCGTGTTCGTCTTCACCCGCAACCCGGCGGGCCAGCGCAACAAGGACATCTCGATCAACGTCGGCACCTTCGTCGGCGGCATCTGGGCCTTCGACCTCGGCAGCAACTTCGGCGTCAGCTTGCTCGGCGGCGTGTACCTGAACGACCTCAACGGCGACCGCGGCTCGATCAACGGCGGTGTCGTCAATGGTCAGGTCGTCGGCACCCCGGTGCTGCCGCAGCTCTCCTCCAACACCTACCGCTTCGGCGTTGCCGGCAGCTACACCGGTGACGGCTGGAACATCACCGGCAACCTGACCGCCAACATCTACGATTCGCCCGGCCGCTTCCCGGGTCAGGTCGGCGCCGCCATCGGCCCGATCAACCTCTCGGACTCGCTGAACTTCGACATCACCGCGACGAAGAAGTTCGGCAACTTCGAGATCGGCCCGATCGCCTACGGCACGTATAACTTCGACATCAGCCAGTACAGCGCGGCGGCCGGCAACCGCGGCCGGTTCGCAGTCGGCGGCCTCATCGGCTACGACTTCAAGATCTTCACCGTCCAGGCCTACGTCGCCCGCGACGTCGTGACCGGCGCGACCCTCACCAACGCGTTCGGCCGCACCCGCAGCGACTACTCCACGGACGGCTGGATCCGCTTCATCGTCCCGCTGTACTCGCCGGTCGCCGCCGCCACGCCGGTCCCGGCGCCGCTGGTCCGCAAGTACTGAGACGCGCCAACCCGGATCCCGCCGCGCGGCGGGACCCGGACGCTTTCGAAGGACCGCCCGGCCCCGGCCGGGCGGTCCTTTTCGTTTTCAGCCCTGCGGCAATGGTGTGCGGGGCGCCCGACATGGGTGTCGCGGGCGGCGCGGACATCCTATCTTGTCGTCTTTCGCGCACCCGGTTCCGGCCAGGGTGCGGATCTGCGAAGGACGCGCGAAGGACTCTCATGGCGACGCAGGGCGAGTGGAAGATCCCCGCGCAGGCCCAGCCGCGGCCTGCGGATTATGGCTACGACCTCGACCGGGCGCTCTCGGCGGTGCTGGCCCTGTCGACGCGGGTGCCGGAGGGTGCGTTCACGGCCGAGACCCTGGGGACCGAGCGGGCCGGCAATGGCGTGATGATCCGCGAGGACGGCCTCGTGCTGACCATCGGCTACCTCGTGACCGAGGCCGAGAGCGTCTGGCTCACCACCCGGGACGGCCGCTCGGTCCAAGGCCATGTCCTCGGCTTCGACGCCGCCACCGGCTTCGGCCTGGTCCAGGCCCTGGGCGACCTCGGCGTGCCGGCCCTGCCGCTCGGCCGCTCGGCCGGGCTGAAGACCGGCGACCGGGCGGTGCTGGCCGGGGCGGGCGGGCGCCAGCGCTGCGTCGCCGTCGAGGTGGTCGCCCGGCAGGAATTCGCCGGCTACTGGGAATACGTCCTCGACGAGGCCCTGTTCACATCCCCCGCACACCCGCACTGGGGCGGGACGGCGCTGATCGGCCCCCAGGGCGAGCTGCTCGGCATCGGCTCGCTGCAATTGCAGCAGGGCGGCTCGGGAAGCGCGCGCCCGATCAACATGGTGGTGCCCATCGACCTGCTGCCACCGATCCTCGACGACCTCGCGACGAGCGGGCGGGCGAACCGGCCACCGCGCCCGTGGCTGGGCCTCTACGCCACCGAAAGCGAGGAGGGCATCGTGGTGATGGGGCTGGCCGATGGCGGCCCGGCCGAGACCGGCGGCCTCCAGGCCGGCGACGTGATCGAGGCGGTGGCGGGCGAGCCGGTGGCGGATCTCGCCGCCCTGTTCCGCAGCGTCTGGGCCCTCGGCGAGGCGGGCGTGCGGGTGCCGCTCACCATCCGCCGCGAGGGGCGGGGCGTGAAGCTCGCCCTCGTCTCCGCCGACCGGGAGCGGTTTTTGCGCACGCCCTCGCTGCACTGACCGCGCGAAAACCTCGGCCGTGAAATCGCGGCGGCCTGTACGGCGTTGCGCCGATGCCGCCGCGAGCCTGTACCCGCTACAACCTCTGGCTCAGCGTCGGTTCAGGCGGCGGAGCCGAATCTCCCTCGACCGGCTGCCGATCCGCCGGAGGACGAGAGGAGATCCTGTCATGACGTTTCTGAGCGCACCGCGCGCGAAGGTGCTCGTTGTGGCCGCCGCGATCGCCGGCGGCCTCGGGCTTGCCGGCTCGGCCCAGGCGGCCGGGGGCTGCGGCCCCGGCTTCCATCCCAATCCCTGGGGCATCTGCCGCCCGAACTGGGGGCCCCGCCCCTACGGCTCCTGGCGTCGGCCGGTCTATTATGGCGGCTACGGCTATGGCCGGCCCCGGCCCTACGGCCGCCCCTACGGCTACTACGGCCCGCGCCCGTTCTACTGAGGCGGCCCCACGCGATTGAGCGCTCTGCGCCGAAGTGGACACCGGTTCGGCGCCGGAGAGCACGTCACACCAAGGGTATAGAGCCGTGCGCGATCGCAACCCGATCGGGCGCACGGCTCTAGCTGCTCGATTCAACGCGAAGGGTGCCCCATCGGCCGGTGGGGCGCCCTTCGCGCGTTCGGCGGGCTCCGCATGCGCCTAAAGAATGACCATTCGGAAAGGTTGCCGAGATCTTAAGCGGGTCATGCGATAACCGCAGGGCTGATGCTTGACCTTTCGACTCCTGCTGCGCCGCAGCGGGCTTATATGTGCATTGCACCAACAAGAGGCACCGATGCGCATCGAAGCGCCATCGGATGCCCGAACAGAGGTCAAAGCATATCATGTCCGCCGCCCGTAGCGTCCTGAGCCGCGTCCGCGCCTATCTCCGGTACCGCGACACGGTCACCCAGCTCTCCCGCCTTTCGGATCGCGATCTGGCCGATCTCGGCATCAACCGCAGCGAGATCCGCGGCGTCGCCCGCGTCTGATCCCCGATACTGCGTGGGCCTATCGAAGGACCGCCGCCCGTTGATCCGGGCGGCGGTCCTTCGCTATTCTCGGGTATGACACAGACCATTCACATCGTCGGCGGCGGTCTCGCCGGGTCCGAGGCTGCCTGGCAGGTGGCGGAGGCCGGCCATCGCGCCGTCATTCACGAGATGCGCCCGGAGCGCCGCACCGAGGCCCATCAGACGGACGGGCTGGCCGAGCTCGTCTGCTCGAACTCCTTCCGGTCGGACGATCCCGAGAGCAACGCCGTCGGGCTGCTGCACCAGGAGATGCGTGCTTTGGGCTCGCTGATCATGCGGGCGGCGGATGCCAACCAAGTGCCGGCCGGCGGGGCGCTGGCGGTGGACCGCGAAGGCTTCTCCGCCGCGGTCACCCGGGCGCTGGAGCAACACCCCAACGTCGCCATCGTCCGCGGGGAAGTCGCGGGCCTCCCGCCGGAAGATTGGGGCTCCTGCATCGTCGCCACCGGCCCGCTGACCGCCCCGGCGCTGGCCGCGGGCATCCGCGGGCTCACCGGGGCCGAGTCCCTCGCCTTCTTCGACGCGATCGCGCCGATCGTCCACCGCGACTCGATCGACATGGACGTGGCGTGGTTCCAGTCGCGCTACGACAAGCCGGGCCCCGGCGGCACGGGGGCCGACTACCTCAACTGCCCGATGGACCGCGCGCAGTACGAGGCCTTCGTGGCCGCCCTCGTGGCGGGCGACAAGATCGGGTTCAAGCAGTGGGAGGGCACGCCCTATTTCGACGGCTGCCTGCCGATCGAGGTGATGGCCGAGCGCGGGCCCGAGACCCTGCGGCACGGCCCGATGAAGCCCGTGGGCCTGACCAACCCGCGCGACCCCCTGGTCAAGCCCTGCGCGATCGTTCAGCTGCGCCAGGACAACGCGCTCGGCACGCTCTACAACCTGGTGGGCTTCCAGACGAAGCTGACCTACGCCGAGCAGGTGCGGATCTTCCGCACGATCCCCGGCCTGGAGCGGGCCGAGTTCGCCCGCCTCGGGGGGCTGCACCGGAACACCTATCTCGACAGCCCGCGCCTGCTCGACGCCACGCTCCGGCTGAAGGCTCGGCCGGCCCTGCGCTTCGCCGGCCAGATCACCGGCTGCGAGGGCTACGTGGAGAGCGCCGCGGTGGGGCTGATGGCGGGCCGCTTCGCGGTGGCCGAGGCCGCAGGGCAACCCCTCGCCCCCCTGCCCCAGACCACGGCGCTGGGTGCACTGATCGCCCATATCACGGGCGGCCACGTGGAAGCGGATGGCGAGGCCAACGCGCCGCGCTCGTTCCAGCCGATGAACGTCAATTTCGGTCTGTTCCCACCCCTGGCGCAGGCGCCCCGCAACGAGACCGGCCGGCGCCTGCGTGGACCGGAGAAGGCAGCCCTCAAGAAGCGCGCGCTGACCGACCGCGCCCGGGCCGACCTCTCCGCCTGGATGACGCAGCCAGCGGACCGGACGCCCGTAGCGGCCGAGTAGCGCCAAGTCCCGGATTCAAAAGGGCGAGCCCTTTTGTGGGTGCAGGGTGAAACCCTGCTCGGCTTGGGCAAAGCCCAAGGTCGGGGCTCCGCCCCGACGCCCCGCCAAAGGGCCTCAAGCCCTTTGGAAACCGGGATGCGCGCATGGACCTTGCACGGTCGGCGCGTTCAGCCTCCGGGGATCCATGACCGAGATCGACACCCAAGCCTTCCTGGCCGACCTGCACGAACTGCGTGAGATCGGGCGGTTCCGCACCGGCGTCCACCGCCCGACCTTCTCGGCGGCCGACATGGAATCCCGCCGCTGGCTGATGGCCAAGCTGGAGGCTTGCGGGCTGGAGGCGTCCATCGACGGGATCGGCAACGTGCTCGGGCGCCATCGCGGCGCCGGCCCGCATCTGCTGGTCGGCAGCCACATCGAGACCCAGAACGAGGCCGGCTGGCTCGACGGGGCGCTCGGGGTCGTGGCCGGTGTGGCGCTGGCCCGGGCCGGGCTGCCGGTCGACGTCGTGGCTTTCGCGGACGAGGAGGGACATTTCTCCGGCGGCTTCCTGGGCAGCCGCTCGGCGATCGGCGACCTGACCGAGGCCGAGATCGACGAAGCCCGCAACCGCACCGACGGAACCCCCCTCCGCGCGGCGCTCGCGACCGCCGGCCTCGCCGGCCTGCCCCGGATGCGGCTCGACCCGGGCCGCTACCACGGCTTCCTGGAGATGCATATCGAGCAGGGCACGCAGCTCGAATCCGCCGGCCTGCATCTTGGCGTGGTGAGCGGCATCGTGGCGATCTGGCAGTTCCGGATCGTGTTCGAAGGCAACCAGGACCATGCGGGCGGCACCACCATGGCGGAGCGCCGGGACGCGGGCCTCTCGGCGGTGCGGCTGCTCGCGGCGATCGACCGGGACTTCCCGACGGTCTGCGGCCCGCGCAGCACCTGGACCACGGGGCGGATCACCCTCGATCCCGGCGGCTACAGCATCATCCCGGGCCGGGCCGAGGTCTTCTTCCAGTTCCGCGACGTGTCGATGCCGGTGCTGGAGCGGATGGAGGCCTGCCTGGAGGCACTGGTGCGCGAATCGAACCGGCACGAGCGCTGCCCCGCCACGCTGACGGCTCTCTCCAAGGCGATCCCCGCCCCCTGCGACCCGGATCTGATGCGCGCCCTCTCCGAGGCCGCCGAGCAGGTCTGCCCGGGCGGCTGGCAGGTGATGCCCTCCGGCGCCGGCCACGACGCCCAGAACGTCGCCCGGATCCTGCCGGCCGCGATGCTGTTCGTCCCCTCGATCGGCGGCATCAGCCACCATTGGGCGGAGGATACCAGCGACGCGGATCTGGCGCTGGGGGTGAGGGCGCTGGGCGTGGCGGCGGCGCGGACGCTGGCGCGGGGATAACGGATGCGGCCTTAGGGACCGCCTGTCGAAGCACCGAAACATGCGCTGAGTGGGATCGCCGCGCCGTTCCGCTACGCTGCAGGACGTCACAGATCGCGGCGTGTCTCTTCGCCCGGACGGTAGGGCGGCGGAGCCCCCCGGGGGGATCCGAGGTTCTGCCAGATTCTTCGGATTCCGTAGCGATGCAGGAAACCACTTCTGCATCTGGCTCCCGGACACAGCAGTCGGGAAACGCCTGTCTTCGGTTTCTAAATTTCATTCGATCTCCATATGCCATAAAAATTCGTCTTTATCGAATAAATCTGATTTATATCTGCTGCACTTTGGGCATTGTAAGTTGCCGATATCTCCATCAACCCTCCAATTTCGTAAACTTGACGGCGGGTTTTTCAAAACGTAACAGGGGCATTGCGCTCGTCTTCCGATCAGAAACGCTGAGACTTGGTTTTAAAAGTTGCATGATCGAGTATTTGCCTTCATAAATAAGAAATAGACTGAAAAAAATTCGCCAATATCGAGATATATATTTGATTCCACGGTTTTCGGAGTGATACGGGAAAGTTTCGAGATGTCGCAGCCTTCGTCGGTCGGGGTGATCACGCCGTCCCGTCTTCAGCGGATCACCGTCGGGGCACAGACCGACGCATATTTCGTCGACCGGGCGATCACCGGCGCGCTCGCCCAAACCGCTGTTGCGGAAGGACGCGCCCGGCTCACCTTCATCATCGGCATCGATGCTGATGCGGCCATCCCCGCGTCTCTTGCCGAGCGGAGCGATGTCATCTGGGCGCGGAGCGAGACCCGCTCGCAGGCCGGTGCCCTGAATGCCGGGATCGATGCGGCGGCGGATCGTTTTGACTACATCGCCTTCTTGGAGGACGACGATTGGTGGGACCCGCATTACCTCACCTGGGGTCTCAATGCTTTGAAACGCTTTGATTTTGTCTCCACGACCCAGCTCGAGGTCGATGAGAACGGCACGATCATGCGCATCAACGACTTCCCGACGCCCTCAGGGTGGATGATGCCGTCCAGCACTCTGCGGCGGATCGGATTGTTCGATCCCACCTTGCGCTGGCATCTCGATAATGAATGGCTCGGTCGATTGGGCGACAGCGGCTTGAGACGCTGCCACCTCATCGACGCCCTGGCGCCGGCAACCCTTGCGATGGCGGAACAGGTCCGCCCCTGGATCGCCAATGTCGTGCACTTCGGCGGCAAGAATCTCGAGTTGCAGCGGCATACAATGCCGGCACCGCTGATCACGCGGCTTGTGCATTCCCGCTCCGGAATGGCGCGTATTGCCGGTGACGCAGCGCTTCAGGAGCAGAGCCGGGCAGAATACCAGCACCTCATCGAACGCTTCGGCCGCATCCCCTGGTGAGAGACAGCCCCGGGCAAGGATCGGGCTTGATGAGTCGTGCGCCGGAGATGGCGCAGGACGACTCAAAGGACTTTGCAGTGTCAGAGCAGCTTCACGTCGCGATCTATGCGCGACCGGCCCTGGGTGCTGCTGGTGGGGTGGCCGAGGTCACACGTGGCCTGATCACCCATCTCCATTACCTTCCGGCGGACCAGTTTCGCTTCTCCCTGATCGTGGATTCGGACGCGCGCGACGATCTGCGCGCGATCATGCCGGATCATTGCAGACTGCTGCCGCTAAACACCGAAGCCCTGCCGATTCGCGAGCGCGCGTTCAGGCTGGCTGGCACGCCGCTGGCCCAGCGGATCTTCAAGTTCCGGGACAAGAGTGCGAATACCCGGATCAACCTCCACGACGCGACAGGACCCTTGCGGGATGCAGGCGTGGCAGTGGTGCACGGCCTGTCGCAATTCGCGCTCGATTCGGACCTGCCGCTCCTCTACCACCCCCACGACCTCCAGCATCTTCATCTGCCGCAGTTCTTTTCTGACGGCGATCTTGAGCAGCGTGAGGTCGTCTACCAGTATTTCTGCAGCTTGGCGGCGATCGTGCCGGTGGCTTCGCGCTGGATCGCGGAGGATCTCCAACGCCAATACCGGGTACCGACCGAGAAGCTGGCCGTCATCTCGTTCGCGCCGCCGGCAGGCGACCGCACGCCTCCGGCACCGGCAGAGGTGCGGAATCTCTGTGATCGCCTCCAGATCCAGCCGGGCGGCTTCCTGATCTACCCGGCGGCCGGTTGGGAGCACAAGAACCATGTCGGCCTGGTGGAGGCTGCCGCAATCCTGCGGGCACAGGGTATCCAGCCGCCCCTCATGGTCTTCACGGGGGCGCTCGTGCCGTTCTCGTTGCGCGTGTTGGAGCGGGCGGCCGCCCTCAACGTGACGGACTGCTTCCGATGGGCCGGCTACATAACCCAGCGCGATCTGGTTGTGCTCTACCATCTAGCCCGGGGCGCCGTCGTACCGACCAAGTTCGAGGCCGCCAGCGCGCCGGTCTGGGAAGCCTTCGCGATCGGGTGTCCCGTTGCCTGCTCCAACGTCACATCGTTGCCGTCGCAGACCGATGGCGGCGCGCTCCTGTTCGACCCCAATAACAGCGGCGACATCGCCGGTGCGATCTTCAAGCTGTGGTCGGATGCCCCGCTCCGCGACCAGTTCGCGGCGCGGGGACGAGAGGTTGTCGCCCGGCACACCTGGGAATCGGTGGTTCGCCGGTTCGGCGTCCTCTATCGCAAGGCCGCCGGCCGGCCTCTGAGCGCGGCGGATGAAGCGCTGATCGCCACCGGGCCGGCGGTTTGATCATGGCCGACCGCAATTTCATTCCCGTCGCCGCTCCGACCCTGGGTGGGAACGAGCGCGCCTACGTGCTCGAATGCCTCGACAGCACCTGGATCTCGTCCAGTGGCCGCTTCCTGGATGCCTTCGAGGTCGCCTTCGCGCGCTTCTGCGGTGTTTCCCATGCGGTGGCGGTCAACAACGGCACCACCGCGCTGCACCTCGCGCTCACGGCCCTGGGGATCGGCCCCGGCGATGAGGTGATCGTGCCGAACCTCACCTATATCGCGTCGGCGAATGCCGTGACCTATTGCGGGGCCAAGCCGGTCTTCGTCGATTGCGAGCCCCTAACCTTGAACCTCGACCCGGATTGTATCGAGGCGCGGATCACCCCGCGCACCCGGGCCATCCTACCGGTCCACCTCTACGGCCATCCTGCCGATATGGACCGGATCAGCAGGCTGGCCGCGCGCCACGACCTGCACGTGGTCGAGGACGCGGCGGAGGCGCACGGGGCTACCTATCGGGGGCGGCCGGTCGGTTCGTTCGGGGCCTGTGCGACCTTCAGCTTCTACGGTAACAAGATCATCACCACCGGCGAGGGCGGCATGGTGGTGACGGACGACGCGGCTCTCGCGGCGCGGCTGCGTCTCTACCGCGGGCAAGGCCTCGACCCGCAGCGCCGCTACATACATCCGGTGGTCGGCTTCAACTACCGGATGACGAACATCGCCGCCGCGATCGGCCTCGCTCAGCTGGAGCGGATCGACACGATCCTGGCCGCCCGCCGTCAGGTGGCCGCCTGGTATGCCGAGCGGCTCGCCGGCATTGAAGGTCTGCGCCTGCTCGGTTCCCAGCCATGGGCGGTGCCCGTGCCCTGGCTCGTCACTGTGCTGCTCACGGGAGGTGATGCCCATGAGCGGGATGCGGTCATGGCGGCGCTCCTGGCCGATGGGATCGATAGCCGTCCGCTTTTCTACCCGACACACCAGCAGGCCCCCTATCATGAGGAGACTCGCTATCCCGTCGCCGAGACATGGTCGGCCCGTGGCCTCAACCTACCCACCTTCGAGGCCATGACCGAGGCCGATGTCGCGGCGGTCTGCGCGTCCTTGAGGCGGGCCATCGCCCAGTATGCCGAGGCGTTCCCCGGCGCACCACCAAGTGAGGTCCGCGAGCCCCAGGCCAGATCTCCCCAAGCCGTTCGATGACGCAGCGGCTCGTGATATGCGGTGGCGGCGGTCTGGCGGTGGAGGTCGCCGCTCTCCTGCGCGACCTCGGCGAGCGTGGACGCGTGGACGGCGACGGCTACGTGATCACGGATGTGGTCGCCCCCGGACCAGTGCGGACCGCAGACCTGACCGCCCTATGCGGTAGTCCCTTCGCGACGCATGCGGACATCGCCTCGATCCCGGACCGGGATCAGAAGGAATTCATCGTCTGCACGGGCGACCCGACGATCCGGCACAAGATCTATCGTGAACTTGTCCGCATGAATCTGACCCTGGCGCGTATCGTCCACCCGATGGCTTACGTCGCGCCTTCAGCGGTGATCGGGGCCGGGGCGATCATCTATCCCGGCGTTTTTGTCGGTCCCTTCGTGCAACTCGGCGCCAACGTGGTGTTGCATGCACAGGTGGCGGTTCATCACGACTCACGCCTCAACGCATCTGTCGTTCTGTCACCAGGCGCGCTCCTGTGCGGTCATACCGTGTGTGGAAAGGCCGCATTCCTGGGAACCGGCGCATCAATCCTGCCGAAAATGCGCCTGGGCGCCTACAGCAAGCTCTCGGCCGGATCGGTGCTCAGGCGGCCGGCCGGTGATGGATGCCTGTTGCATGGTAACCCGGCGACGGTGCGCCGCACTTGGTCCGTCGCGTTGGAGGAGGACACGTAATCCTCACCCCCCCGGCACCAGCGACCGGAGCGGGATCATCTCCGGCCGGTATTCCTGCATCCCGCCGGCGATCCGCTCCTCCACGGCGTCCAGGAACTTCTCCGGGTCGGTGATCGAGCACTGGCGCAGGTCCCAGAAGGCGTAGCGCCACCATTGCACCTTCAGGTAGCGCTCGATCAGCGCATCGGGGAAGCGCATCTTCACGACCCGGGCGGGGCTGCCGGCCACGATCGCGTAGGGCGGCACGTCCTTGGTCACCACCGCCATGGCGCCGACCACCGCCCCGTCGCCGATCGTGATGTCGGGCATCAGGAAGGCGCCGTGGCCGATATAGACGTCGTTGCCGATGCGCACGCGCTTGGGCCACAGATAGGGCCCGCAGATCTCGTAATCCTCCGCCCGCGGATCGGCGCGGTCGAACACCGCCGAATGGTGCGTGTAGAACAGCGGTGAGGTCGAGCCGCACTGGACCGGGTGGCTGCCGCGCCCGACCTGCACGCTCTCGCCGATCGAGCAGTAGCGGGCGATGTCGGCGCCGAAATAGTAGCCGCTGACCGCGTACGAGAACGCCCCCATCGTGAGGCAGTAATCGACGCCCATCCACTTGATGCTGCACGGCGGCTCGAAGGTGCAATCCTCCGGCAGGCCGAACGGCGCCGGGTGCAACACCGAGATGCCCCGCCGCAGCATCTCCTGCTTCATGTCCTCGTTGACGGAGATCATACGGCGTCCTCGTCGATCGGGCGTCGGGCCCCGGACCTCCGCACGGACGCGTTCACCGCGTGTCGTCCCGGGGCGCTGTCGCCGTGCAGATCGCGGATCGGGTCACGGGCAATTGTCGGGCGGCGTCGGGGGGTGAAGGGCAAGGCGCAGGCCGGTGGCATCGGTGAGCCGCCGCACTAACCGAACCGGCAGGGCCCGTAAACCGCAGGCGGCCCCCATGGCGCAGAAGCCCGCCTCACCGAATCCCTTGCTGGCGATAGGGTTTCGATATATCTTGATTGGCGACATATCGGAAGTGAGTCGACTCACCATGCATCCCGACATCATGGACCCCTTCTACGGCGATCCCTTCGACGCCCACCGCGTCCGCGCTCATCGTGGCCCGATGGGGGGTGATCACAGGGGGCGGCACGGGCATCCCGGCCGCAGCCCCGGCGACCGCCGGATGTTCGGCCGCGGCGGTCGCGGCGATCTCGCCCGCTTCTTCGCCCATGGCGACCTCAGGCTCGTGATCCTCCACCTGATCGCCGAGAAGCCCCGGCACGGCTACGAGATCATCAAGGCCATCGAGGAGCGGGTCGGCGGTGCCTACAGCCCGAGCCCCGGCACGGTCTACCCGACGCTGACGCTGCTCGAGGAACTCGGCCACGTCACGGTGACCCCCGGGGAGGGCACCAAGCGGCTGCACACGATCACCCCGGAGGGCCAGGCCGTCCTCGACGGCAACCGCCCGACCCTGGAGGCCATCCTCGCCCGGATGGCCGAGGCCGAGGCCGCCCGGGGCGACGGGCCGCCGCCCTCCCTGGTGCGCTCCAAGGAGGGTCTGAAGCTTGCCCTGCAGATGCGCCTCGCCCGCGGACCGCTCAGCGCCGAGCAGACCGCCGCCATCACGGCGGCCCTGGAGGCGGCGACCGCCGCGGTGGAGCGGGCGTGACGCGCCGCGACCTGCGTCGGGGCCCGTCCGGTGCCTGATCCGCGTTCGGGCCTTCCCGCCCTCGGCATCACCCTGTTCCGGCCGGGCCCGGACCAGGTGGAGCGCGTCCTCGCCCAGGCCGCGGCCGGGGGCGCCACGGTGATCGCCTTCGACAATGGCGGTCTCGCCGCCGGTGACGCGGGACGCCTCGTCCGCGCCGGCGTGATCCTGCTGTCGGAGGGGCACAATGTCGGCATCGCGGCGGCGCTCAACCGGATCGCCGCGTCCGCCCGGGACGCGGGGGCGGAGACCCTCCTGCTCCTCGATCAGGATGCCGAGCCGCCCGGAGATCTCGCCGCTGGGTTGCTCGCCGCCCTCGGAGAGCTGCGGCGTGCCGGGATCCGGGCCGCGGTGGTGGGCCCCGCCCCGGCGCCGGCCGCCGGCCACAAGGCGCCAGCCTATCCGCGCCGACCCGGCGTTCCGGATCAGGGCGTCCTCGCCTCGGTGCAGTTCCTGGCGACCTCGGGCTCGCTGATCGACCTCGCCGCGTTCGACCGGATCGGCCCGTTCCGGGCGGACTTCTTCATCGACGGCGTCGAACTCGAATGGTGCTTCCGGGCCTGGAGCCTCGGCTATGGCTGCTATTGCGCCCGCGACGTCGGGATCCCCCACCGGGTCGGCGGCGGGGTGATCCGGGCCTTCGGGATCGCGATGCCGCGCCAGCCCCTGTTCCGCATGGCGACCTACCTGCGCAACGCGGTGTATGCGTGGCGGCTGCCGCACGTGCCGCTCCGCTGGAAGCTCGCCCAGGCCGCCTACCTGCCCCTCCAGGCCGGCCTGTACTGGGCGGATTCAGGCTGGCGGCCCTCCGTGCTGCTTCGGCTTCTCGCAGCGGCGCGCGACGGCGCCCTCGGCCGCCTCGGCGCACCCCGGGATCTGCCCCAGAATCTGCCCCAGGATCTCCCGTGACCGAGCGCCCTGCCCGTCCCCCGGTCCTCGACGTGGTGATCGTCAACTGGAACGGCGGCGCGCTCCTCCGCGCCTGTCTCGCGAGCCTCGCGGCCGCGCGGGACGCCGCGTC
>NZ_JALNUM010000070.1:0-33957 GCF_026540795.1 Methylobacterium sp. GC_Met_2 | reverse complement strand
CGCCCGCGAGAGCGAGGACGACCTGCGGCTGCGCCGGGGCAAATAGACCGCGCCCCGCTAGAGCCGTGCCCGATCGCGCTGCAATCGAGCACGGCTCTAAGTCCTTGTTTTGGCCCGCTCTCTTACGCCGAACCGGGGTCCACTTCGGCGGAGAGCACTCTAGCGCGGGGCGCAACCGATGCAGATCCCGCGCATCACCTTGTCGTTCTCCGCCTCGCGCGGCGTGCGCTCGCGCCGGTCGTCTGCGGTCGCCGCGCCCGCACCGCGGCTCGGAGGCATGACCCGCCCGACCGACGAGGCATTGGGCGCCGTCACCGTCGAGGTCGGTCCGCCGCCCGTCCCGGTCTGAGCCTGCGCCAGGGCGGCGTCCGCCGCCAGGACGGCCAGGAGGATCGAAAGGCCAGGGAGGGTGATCGGGCGGGTCATCGGTCGGAGGGCTCCGTGCCGGGACGTAACGCAGCTGTGACGTTCCGGTTCGACCCGCGGCGCGATCCCCCCCTTTGTTCGCCTTTGCAGACCCGACGCGGCGCCGTATCAGGGGCCGCCGCTTGCCGCCGAACCGCGGACGCATCGAAATTCGGAGCCGCCGCGACGATGCGGGACCCCAACGCGATCGACTTCTGGCGCGGCTTCGCCCTGGTGACGATCTTCATCAATCACATCCCGGGCAATACCTTCGAGCGCTATACCTTCTCGCAATACGGCATCTCGGACGCCGCCGAGCTGTTCGTGTTCCTGGCCGGGTGGTCGATCGGCATCGCGACCCGCGGCCGCGACGGGGTCCCGGAGCCCGCGGGCAAGAGCGTGGTGCGGTTGCTGAACCGGACCGTCGAGGTTTACCGGGCGCAGCTCACCGTGATGCTGATGGCGCTGGCCATCATCGCGGGTGCGGCGCTCCTGCTCGACAATCCGCTGATCCTCGAATGGCACAATGCCGGCGGCTTCTTCGCCGACCCGATCCAATCGGTCTGCGGGATGGTGCTGCTGACCTACCAACTCGGCTACTTCAACATCCTGCCGCTCTACGTGCTGCTGATCGGGGTCGCGCCGCTCTTCGTGCTGGTCGGCCGCTACAGCCTCGTGGCAACCCTGATCCTGTCAGCAGGCATCTACCTCGCGAGCCTCGTCTTCGAATGGAACTTGCCCTCCTGGCCCGGGGAGGGAGATTGGTATTTCGATCCGTTCTGCTGGCAAGTGCTTCTGGTACTGGGCTTTCTGCTGCAGCGATGGAATGGCCGGTCCGACTTCGTGCGCCGGTGGGCGCGTCGGCTGTTTCCCGCCGGCATCGTCATCGTCCTGGCCGGGATCGTGCTCGCGGTGACCGAGATCCGGCCGGATCCGATGCTGGTTCCGGAGCCGCGTCTGCTGTTCACGTTCGAGAAGACCTATCTCACGCCGGCGCGTCTTGTACATTTTCTGGGGGTATTGTTGGCGTTTGCCCCCGTTTACGCATTGCTCGCCCCCCGAATCGGCCGCATCGTCGGCTATCTGACCCAGCTGGGACGGAACTCCCTGGCTGTCTTCTCGATGGGCTCGATCCTGAGCCTGATCGGGCAGCTGGTGCGTTTCCAGACCGGCGGCGGCCTGCTGATCGATATGCTGGTCGCCGGCTCGGGCCTGATCGGGCTGGGATTGACCGCATGGTTCGTCGAGTGGCGTACCCGCAGCAAGGCTCCGAGGCTGCGGCCTTGAGTACGGCCAGACCACGGCCGTCTCGACGGGCTGCGATCCTGGCAGCCGTGATGCTGGCCGCCTCGGCATCGCCACCCCGAGCCGAACAGATGGCGGACCCGGGCGCCAGCGAGCCGAGCCTGTCCCTTGAATGCCGGGTGCCGGGCGCACAGCTCTATACAGCTGCCAAGCTGGGCGCCGTCCAGGCGGCGCTCGCCGAAAAGCGGCCGATCAAACTGCTGGCGATCGGCGGCTCTGCGGCACCGGGCGCATCCGCCTCCTATCCAGCCAAGCTGGAGGCGGCCCTGGAACGGGCCTTGCCGAAGGTCGACGTGATGATCGACCACCGCGGCCTCCCGGGTGAGATCGCGTCCGGCGCCGCCGAGCGCCTGCGCACCATGGTGGTGGAGGCCGAACCCGATCTGGTCGTCTGGCAGGTCGGCACCCACGACGCCATCGCCCGCGTGGATGCTGAGGCCTTCGAGTCCGCGCTCGCCGAAGCGGTGACCTGGATCCGGTCCCACGGGATCGACGTGGTTCTGGTCGACCCGATCTACACGGCCAGCATGGCCGCGGATGCCGATTACAACCGAATCGTCGAAGCCGTGCGGACCGTTGCAACACAACAGCAGGTCCCGCTGGTGCGGCGCTACGAGGCGCTGCACTACCTGTCGAGCCGCATCGACCGGGGGGAGGGCCACTTCCTGGGACGTCAGTTCCGACTCAACGATCTCGGCCTGCGCTGCATGGCCGAGCATGTGGCGCTCACGATCGTCACATCGCTCGCGAAGACCGAAACGCCCGCCGAGCCGAAAGCCGTGCCCGCCACGCCGCCCTTAACCGGGGCGCAACGCGCACCGGGTTAGACCGGACCATCGCAGGTCGGCGTCCCGCCAACTTGAGTTCGGCCTGGAACGCGTAGTGTCAGCCACGGCTCTCCCGATCCGTACGTTCCGGCGTTTGCGCGCCCTGCGCGGCGGTCCGCAACGGGTGGCGTTGACGGTCTTCGCGATCCGTGTCGGCTCGGCCGGTTTCGCATACGGCGCCCAGGTCCTGGCGGCGCGGCTGATGGGCTGGGACGCCTACGGCATCTTCGCCTCCGTCTGGGTCTGGACCGCGATGCTCGGCCATACGCTGACGCTCGGTCTGTCGCAGGGCGCCTGCCGGTTCGTGCCCGCCAACCAGGCCCACGGTGATCTCGACCTCGCCCGAGGCTACATCCGCGCCGGTGCACTCATGACCGGCGGGGCAGCGCTCTCGGTCGCGGGCCTCGGCGCGGCGCTGCTGTTCCTCGAGCCTGCGTTGTTCGCGCCGGCCTACAGGGCCCCGATCGCGGTCGCCCTCTGCGTGATGCCGCTGTTCGCGCTTCAGGATTATCTGGAGGGCGTGGCCCGCAGCCAGAACTGGATCGGGCTCGCCATCGCGCCACCCTACCTCCTGCGCCAGACCCTGATGATGGCTTGCATGATCGCGGCAATCCTTCTCGGCGCCCCGCCGCGCGCCGAGGTCGCCATGGGCTGCATGCTGGTGGCCGCCGCCGTCGCGACGGCCCTTCAGGCAACTCTGCTCATCGCCCGGCTACGCCGGGAGCTGGCGGACGGGCCGCACCGCTACCACTGGCGGACCTGGCTCGGCACGAGCCTGCCGATCGCCGCGATCGATCTGGCCAATGCCGGATTCACCTTCGTCGATGTCATCGTTCTGGGCGCCCTCGTGAGCCCGGCTGAGGTGGGGCTCTATTTCGCCGCGACCCGGATCCAGCAATTCGTGGTCTTCGTTCATTTCGCCGTCAGTGCCGCGACCCTGCAGCGCTACAGCGCCGCCCACGCGCTGGAGAACCGTTTCCTCCTGGCCGAACTGGTGCGGCGCCAAGCCCACCTGACCGCGGCCGCGACGGTCGCGGTCGGCGGCGCGATCCTGGCCGCCGCGCCGTTGCTCCTGGCGATGTTCGGTGCGGAGCTCAACGACAGTATCTCGATCCTGTGCGTACTCGTGGCCGGAAGCGTCGCCGCGAGTCTGTTCGGGCCGGGCGAGGATCTTCTGACCATGCTGGGCGGTGAGCGGCGCTGTGCCGGGATCACCGCGGGTGCGCTCATCGCCGCCGCTGGCCTGTGTCTCGCCCTGGTCCCCGCCCTGGGCGCGCTCGGCGCGGCCGTGGCGGTGGCGGTCGCTACCGTCGCGCGAGCCGGCTTCCTCGCCCAGGCCGCTGGCCGGGTCCACGGGCTGCCGACACCGATCTGGTCCGCGGGAGCCGTCCGATGAACCGCGCCACCGTGGCCCTCCGCCGGTCCGCACGGTCGATCACCGGCGCCGCGGCGCCGGAGGCGGAAAGCTGGGACGCGCTGTTCGCGACCGCCGCCCAGCCGCACCCACACTTTTCGCGGCACGTCCTGGCGGCGCACGAAGCCGCCGGGTTGCTGCCGGCCGGCCTGCGCTTCGTCAGCGTCAGGCGCGGGGACCGGCTGGTCGCGCTCCTGCCCTGCGCGGCGACCCGCGACGTCTCCGCCCTCGGTGGCCGGGTGATGCGGCCGTTCCTCTCACCCTTCGTCACCGCCACGGCGCCCCTGATCGCCGAGGGGCCGGAGCGCGCCGCCTACGCGCACGACCTCGTCGCCGCCCTCGAAGCGGCCTCCGGCGGCGGCGCCTGGCGCTGGCCGCTCCTGCCGACCCAGGAGGGTGCGGTGCCGGACATGCTGGCGGCCATGCGGGCCCGCGGCTGGGCCGTGGGCACCGTGGCAGCCTTCGACCGGCCGGTGATGGACCGCCGCGCCGATTACGACGCCTTCCTGGCCGGTCACCCGAACCGGTCGCGATTCAAGGATCTGCGCCGCCGAACCCGCCGGTTGGCGGAAGCCGGCACCGTCGGGTTCGAGAGTGCGACATCGGGGGCGGACCTCGCCCGCTTGGTCGCGTCGTTCCTCACCCTGGAACGAACCGGCTGGAAGGGGCAAGCCGGCACCGCCATGGCCTGCCGTCCCGAGACCGACAGGCTTGCCCATGCCCTGTTCGCAGCCGGTTCGGGACCGGTGGGCATCCGGGCGGACGCCCTCACCCTCGATGGCCGGCCGATTGCAATCAGCCTCGCGTTGGTCGGCGGCGGCATCGCCACGCTGCTAAAGACCGCCTACGACGAGGATCTGCGCAGCCACGCCCCGGGATTGCTCCTGGAAGCCGAGATCGTACGCGCCTGCCACGAGACCGGCTTCTCCGACCGCCTCGATGCCGCAACCCTCGACGGGTCGGCCCTGGAGAGCCTCTACCGGGATCGGACTCCGATCGCCGAGATCATCGCGCTGCCGCCGGGTGGCCACGCGCTGTCCCTGGAGCGCCGTCTCCGGCTCGCCCAGTTCGAGCGAGAGGCGCGGACCGCCGCCAAGCGGGCTCTGCGGAAGCGGTAGGGCACCGTCCTGCAAAGGTGGTTCCGGCCGTTCGGAGCACGATGCGATACGACCGAGCACGAACCTACCGCGTGCGGTGAAGACCATCGCCCTCGACGCGATCGTAGACGCCGTTTCCGGTCCGGGCGCGATAGGCCCGGCCGGCGATCTCGCCGGGCGTCGGCGGTGTCCCGGGCTGCGCGAAGCTCGTTTCCGGCCGGTAGGCCGGGCCCCAGCCAATCGCCTCGTCGCCTGCGGGATCCTTGCCGGGAAAGCCCGTGACGTAGCCGGTGCTCTGTGCCAGCGCGGGCGCGGCCGAAAGGGCCAGCAGCGTCGCGACGCTGACGCGCAACCGTGTTTGCGAGCGCATCGATCGTATCCTCCGTGCGTGATCCGCCGAACGGATCGTCTGAGGCGTAAACCCATCCCTCTGGCGCGGGTTTGCGGAGCGTGCAGTCATGCCGCGGCCTCGACGGTTTTCGTGACCCGGATGGCGTCACCGCCCGGGCGAGCCCGCCGGTGGTTTCAGCGCGGAGGCGCGGACAGGATGGAAGACTGGAAGGCGGGTCTCCGGGCCGAACTCCGGGCGATCGAGATCGCCACCGGCGATGCGGCCTCGGCCCAGTTGCCGGACCTGATCCGGCGCCTCCAGAGGCATCAAGCCAAGCTGCGCGGCAATCCGATCCTCGTCCTCTACCGCCGCTGGCGCATCCGGAGCCTCGCGCGGGCCGTGGCGGATGCGCGCTGGCACGCGGAACAGGGCCGCATGGCCCGGCTCGGCGGCCTCGATCCGCGGCGCTGACGCGCCGTGTCTGGGCCGGCCGGGAGCCCGCTAGGCCGCGACCGTTGCCGCCGTGCGGCGGTCGCGCCGGGGCGCAGCGGATGTGCGCTCGGACCCGATCGGGTCCGGGCGGCCCAGATTCGCGGCCGGTAGGCGCACGAGGACGATGGTGCCGACGGTTTCCTCGGAGCGGATGCGCAGCGATCCGCCGTGCAGCTCCACCATCGAGCGCGTGATGGCGAGCCCCAGTCCCGAACCCTTATGGCTGCGGGTCATCTGCGCCTCGACCTGGGTGAACGGCCGGCCGAGCCGCGCGAGGTCCGCGCGTCGGATGCCGATGCCGTTATCGACCACGTAGAGATGCGTGCTCGCACCGGCGCGCCGCACGCGCACGGCAATCCGCCCACCGGCCGGCGTGAATTTAACCGCGTTCTGAACGAGGTTGGCTAGGATCTGCTGCAGCGCGCTGGGATCGGCCAGCAGGTCGAGATCCGGCGGCATGTCCGTGGTGATGGTGATCGCCTTCTCGTCGGCCACCGCCGCGAACGGCGCGATCGCCGACGACACCGCAGCCTCGGCCGAGACCGTCCGGGGGTTCAGCCGCACGCGGCGCGCTTCGAGCCGGGCCATGTCGAGGATGTCGTCGATCATGGACAGAAGGTGCGAGCCGCTCTCGCGGATATCGCGGCAATATTCGGTGTAGCGGGGCGTGCCGAGGGGTCCGAGAACCGCGTTCTCCATGACGTCGGCGAAGCCGATGATCGCGTTGAGCGGCGTGCGCAGCTCGTGGCTCATGTTGGCCAGGAACTCCGCCTTGGCCTGGTTCGCCGCCTCGGCGACGGCCTTCTGGTCGAGGTAGCGCTCGGCGAGGTCGGCGAGTTGCTGGGTCTGGAGTTCCAGGGTTCGGCGCGAGCGCTTGAGATCCTTAACGGTCTCGATCAGCTCGCGCTCCGAGGCCTGCAGCTGCTCCTGGTGGCGTTTCAGGCTGGTGATATCGGTCCCGACCGAGACGTAGCCGCCGTCCTTGGTGCGCCGCTCGCTGATCTGGAGCCAGCGGCCGTCCGCGAGTTCGGCCTCGAAGGTCCTGGCCGTCGCGCCGCCGGGCACCAGGCCGACATCGCCCGACTCGCGCCGGATCTGCGGCAGCACGCCTCGCCGCATCACCTCGACGTAGCTCTGGCCCGACCGGGCATCCTCCGGGCTGAGGGCATGGAGATGGCGAAACTTCGAATTGCACAGGACCAGCCGGTTGCCGGTATCCCAGAGGACGAACGCCTCCGAGATCGCCTCGACGGCGTCGCGCAGGCGCATGTCGGCCGCCGCGTTGGTCTCTTCGAGGGCGCGCTGCTCGCTGATGTCGGTGGCGATGCCGACGAGATGCCGGCTTCCGTCGATGGCGTTCACCACCACCTCGGCCCGGGCGCGAAACCAGACATAGGCTCCGTCGGCGCCGCGCATGCGGAAGGCGTGGTCGATATGGGTCTGGTTGGCCGCCACACCGCGGGCGAGGCTGTAGAGGTCGCCGTCGTCGGGGTGAACGAGGCCGTTGACGTCCCCGAACGAGAGATATTCGTGCTGCCGCCGATACCCGAGCAGGCCGTACATCGAATCGGACCAGTAGATCCGGCCCCGAGCGACGTCCCAATCCCACAGGCCGCAGGCACCCCTGCGCAGAGCGGTCTCCAGGCGCCCGCGGATCGTCTCGCGGGCGCGGTCGGCCCGGGCCGCCTGCCGGGTCTGGAGACCGTAGGCGAGCCCGACCCCGACGATCACGATGGCGGCGGCGGCGATCAGCACGATCTGATCCCGGGTCCGGGCGCTCCAGCCGCGCAGCAGCGGCTCGACCGGCTGGAGCACGGCCACCTGCCCTGTGCCACCCGGCAGGCTGTGCATGGCGGCCAGCACGGTCTCGCCGCCCGGAAGGTCGAGGGCGATGGCGCCCGCGCGCTCGCTGAGGCCGGACAGCGGCTCGCTTGCGCCGAGGACCTGGGACAGGGTGTGCAGATCGGCCGGGAGGGGCGGATGTGCGGCGACGATGCGGGTGTCGGGCCGGATCAGCAGCAGCCGCCGGCCAGGCTGCCGGCCGCTCTCCGGCATCAGAGCCCGCAGATCCGCGCCCACGGTTCCCGAGGGACCGATGGCCCGCGCGGCCAAGCGTGCGAACCCTTCGAGCTCAGCTTGGGCGACCGCCAGGATCTCGGCGCGCTGGCCCCGGATATGAAGCGCGGCGAGCCCGCACAGGCAGGCCAGAAAGACCGCCAGCGTTCCCGGCACGGCAAAGCGCAGCCAGCGCTCGGCCTGGCCGAACCGGGTCTCCGGCGTGCGACTTGGCCAGGAAACGGCACGAGTCGAATCCGCACGCGCGGAGAAGGAAGCGGAACCCGCCTCCGGCATGGCCGAACCTCGCCCGTGGAAACTGCGACTGGGCGGAGCGCTCGGCCCCCCGAATCTGTGTGAATACAATCACCCCACGGGGCGGTTTGTCCACGGCTTTTTTACCATACGGGCTTGACGCGGGCCGCTTGTTGCAAGAGCGCCGAAGAATCAATTTGTGCCGTGAGTGCAGATACTTAGCCGCCTCCCAGCGTACGCGCGAGAATGTCGGCGGAGTCCCGGGAGAGGCCCGGGATCGCCTTGATCCCGTTGAGCATTTCGGCAGCTTTGGCCGCCCGCGATTTTTCCAGGCGGCGCCAGGATCCGAAGGCCGTCAGCAGGCGCGCTGCAACCTGCGGATTGGTCGAGTCGAGTGCTGCAACTGTCTTGACCACGCATGAAAAACCGGCGCCGTCAGCCCTCGCGAACTGAGTCGGGTTGCCGAACGCGAAGCTGCCGATCAGGGCGCGCACCCGATTCGGGTTGGTGAGCGTGAAGGCGGGATGGGCCTGCAGCCGCCTGATTCGCTCCAATGTCCCGGCCTCCGGGATCTGGGCCTGGATGGCGAACCATTTGTCGAGGACGAGGGGTTCGTCGGCGTAGCGCGCCGCGAAATCCGCGAGCGCCGCCTCCCGGGTTTCGCCCGGGATCAGCGCCAGTGTGGCCAGGGCGGCGAGGCGATCGGTCATGTTGGTGGCGTCCGCCAACCGCTCGGCGGCCCGTTGCGCACCGGCTTCGGGGTCGCCCGCCGCGAGCAGATCGAGGGCGGCGTTGCGGAGCGATCGACGCCCCGCCGAGGCCGAGTCGGGGCTGTAGGGCGCCCCGGCAACCGGCACGAGGGCAGCGTCGATCCGCTTGAAGCGCGGCCGCAGGCTCTGGCCGAGAAAGGACCGCAGATCGCGGCGCGCCCGGTGGATTGCGTCGGGATCGACGTCGGCCGGCAGGGCGTCGGCGGCTTCGCCCTCGCTCGGCAACGCCAGCACCAGGGCCGCGAAGGCCGGATCGGCGAGCGCCTCGCCGTCGAGGAAACGGCCGAGCGCCTCCGCGAAGGCCTCCATGCGGCGGGCATCGGGTTCGAGGATCAGCCGCAGGGCGACGTCCTGTGCGGCCTGCCAGCGGTTGAACGGGTCGCTGTCGTGGGCCAGCAGGCGCATGCGTTGCGCATCGGTCAACCCGAGGTCGAGGCGGACCGGCGCCGAGAAGTCCCGCAGCACGGACGGGACCGGCTCCTCGGTGACGCCCTCGAAGGCGATCTCGGCCTCCGGACGGTCGAGGACGAACACGCCGTCCCGCACCGGGGCGCACGTCGCATCGGTCAGCGGTCCCGACGCGCCGACGAGGCCGAGGGCGACCGGGATCACCAGCGGCGGTCCCTCTTGCCCGTCGGCATCGGGCAGGCTCTGCGCGAGCCGCAGGGTGTAGCGGGCGCCTTGCGGATCGTAGTGGCCGGAGATCGACAGGCGCGGCGTGCCGGGGCGCTCGTACCAGCGGGCGAAGGCCGTGAGGTCGCGCCCGCTCACGGTTGCGAAGGCGGAGAGAAAATCCTCGACGGTGGCGGCGCGCCCGTCATTGTCGGCGAAGTACCGGTCCATGCCGGCCCGGAACGCCTGCGCGCCGATCAGGGTGCGCAGCATCCGGACGATCTCGGCGCCCTTGTCGTAGACGGTCGCCGTGTAGAAGTTGTTGATCTCCGCATAGGCCCGGGGCCGGACCGGGTGGCGCAGCGGCCCGGCATCCTCGGGGAACTGGCGCGCCCGGAGGCCACGCACCTCGGCGATCCGGTGCACCGGCCGGGAGCGCATGTCGGATGAGAATTCCTGATCGCGGAAGACCGTCAGGCCCTCCTTCAGGCACAGCTGGAACCAGTCCCGGCAGGTGACGCGGTTGCCCGACCAGTTGTGAAAGTACTCGTGGGCGATGATCGCCTCGATGGCCGCGTAGTCGCCGTCGGTCGCCGTCTCGGGGCTCGCCAGCACGTATTTGTCGTTGAAGATGTTGAGCCCCTTGTTCTCCATGGCGCCCATGTTGAAGTCCGACACGGCCACGACGTTGAACACGTCGAGGTCGTAAGGGCGGCCGAACGCCGTCTCGTCCCAGGCCATGGAGCGGATCACCGCATCGAGGGCGTAGTCCGCCCGGGGCTCCTTGCCGGGCTCGACATAGACCGCGCAGGTGACGGGACGCCCCTCCATGGTGGTGAAGCGGGTCTCGGCCTTCCCCAGCCGGCCGCCGACGAGGGCGAACAGGTAGGCGGGTTTCGGATGCGGATCGTGCCAGACCGCGAAGTGCCGGTCGTCACCAATGGGTCCGGACTCGATCAGGTTGCCGTTGCCCAGCAGAACCGGCACCTCGGCGCGGTCGGCCTCGATCCGGGTGGTGTAGACCGCCATGACGTCGGGGCGGTCGAGGAAGTAGGTGATGCGGCGGAAGCCATCGGCCTCGCACTGGGTGCAGTAGACCCCGCTGGAGCGGTAGAGCCCCATCAGCTTGGTGTTGGCGGTGGGATCGACTTCGGTGACGAGCCGGAGGGTGAAGGGTTTTTGGGGCGGGGCCAGCAGGCTCAGGCCTGCCGGGGACGCCGTGTAGACGTCTGCAGCGAGCGCCGCGCCGTCGAGGGCCACCGACACCAAATGCAGGTCGTCGCCGTCGAGGTTCAGGGGCGCATCCGGGATGCCGGCCGGGTTCGGACGCAGCGCCAGGGTCGCGTCGATGCGGGTGGCGTGCGGATCGAGGCGAATGTCGAGATCGACGCGATCGATCAGGTAGTCGCTCGGACGGTACTCCTCCAAGCGGATCAGCGGCGGCGTCTCGGTGCGCATGCGGCCCTCACTGCGGGTGTTTGCTGCGATCCCTTCTGGTCGCTCGGGGCGCCCGGTGCAACGCGGCCGCGCCGTCCGTGCGCTCCGGGACCGGGCCGCACCCGGCCTACCCGCGGTCCGGGGCGCGCTCTAGCTAGGAGCGCGATGGGCCGCGGCCGAGCCGGCCATGTCGGTCTTCCTGAGGGCATCGTGATGGCCCTCGCCGCAACAGAGGGATCTCCCGCGATGGAATTTCTGCACACCATGGTCCGGGTGGCCGATCTCGACCGGGCGCTCGCCTTCTACGTCGATACGTTCGGCCTGCAGGAGGTCCGGCGCGTCGAGAACGAGAAGGGTCGGTTCACCCTGGTCTTCCTGGCGGCCCCCGGCGATGCCGCCCGGGCCAAGGAGACGAAATCGCCGCTGGTCGAACTGACCTACAATTGGGACCCGGAGACCTACTCGGGCGGGCGCAATTTCGGGCACCTCGCCTATCAGGTCGACGACATCTACGCCTTCTGCGCCAAGCTGAGGGACAAGGGCGTGACCATCAACCGGCCGCCCCGCGACGGCCACATGGCCTTCGTGAAGTCGCCGGACGGCATCTCGATCGAGATCCTCCAGAAGGGGGGCGCCAAGGAGCCGCAGGAGCCCTGGACCTCCATGGAGAACACCGGCACCTGGTGATCCGTCCTTGACCCGGACTGATCCGCGAGCGCATCTGCCCGCTGGATCAGCCGGCCGGGCGGCCGCTCCGGACGCTTTCGCGTCCGGGGAGGAAAGTCCGGGCTCCATGGAGAGACGGTGCCGGATAACGTCCGGCGGGGGCGACCCCAGGGACAGTGCCACAGAGAGCAGACCGCCCCGGACGCGTCCGGGGTCAGGGTGAAAGGGTGCGGTAAGAGCGCACCGCGGACGCGGCAACGCGGACGGCATGGCAAACCCCACCGGGAGCAAGACCGAATAGGGGCGGCGCGCCCTTCGCGAGAGGGGCAGGCCTTCTCTCCAGGCCAGTCGCCCGGGTTGGTTGCTCGAGGCGGTCGGCAACGACCGTCCCAGAGGAATGGCCGCCACGTCGGCGTGCGCAAGTGCGCCGGCCCTACAGAACCCGGCTTATAGGCCGGCTGATCCACCACCACCGGAAATTTTACACGGACACAAGGGCTTACCGCCGGCGGACATCGCCCGCCGCGGCCTGTGCGGACGTGCGATTTTCCGCGCGGTGAAAACCTTCGGTTAACCTTGCGGGGGTCAAATCGGTTCGCGCGGCAGCGCCAAGCGTGTCCGTTGACGATCCTCCGAGGCCCATGATACCCGGCATCCTCCCGTCAACGGCGCGTATCGGATCGCCGGGCGCAACCTGCCTCGCCGCAGGGCCCGTCCGTGCGCGGCGTTTTGCGCACGCTGCATCCGGTGCCGTTCCCGTCACGTGTGTCGCCCTCGGGCGGCCCGGCCCAGGGCACCATGAGACGCTTGAGCCGCATCCGCGACCGGCTTTCCGGACCGCGCAGCTATCCCGCCCCGTTCCGCGCCGCCGCGCCGAGGCGCGCATGACCCGACGCCGTCCCCTGCCGGAGGATCATGACCCTGCGCACCAGCGCGGCGCAGCCGCGCCGCACATCCCCGTCCTGCTCGACGAAGTGGCGGCCGCGTTGCGGACCGACGGCGGCCTCGCGGTCGACGGCACGTTCGGCGCCGGCGGCTATACAGGCGCGCTGCTGGAACGGGATCCAGCCCTGAACATCATCGCCATCGATCGGGACCCGAGCGCGATCGCGGCCGGGCAGGCCCTGGTCACGGCCACCAAGGGTCGCCTCCGTCTCGTCTCCGGCCGCTTCGGCGAACTCGACGCCCTCCTCGCCGAGGCCGGCGAGGCGCAGGCGGACTACGTCGTGCTCGATATCGGCGTCTCGTCCATGCAGCTCGACGCGCCGGAGCGCGGCTTCTCGTTCCGCTTCGACGGCCCCCTCGACATGCGCATGGGCAGCGACGGCCCGAGCGCCGCGGACCTCGTCAACGAGGCCGAGGAAACGGCGTTGGCCGACATCATCTATCATTACGGCGAGGAGCGGCGCTCGCGTGCCGTCGCGCGGGCCATCCACGAGGCCCGCCGCCGCGGCCGGATCGAGACGACCGCGCAGCTCGCCGAGCTGGTCGCCGGCGTCGTCCGGGTCGAGCCCGGGAGCCACATCCACCCGGCGACGCGGACCTTCCAGGGTCTGCGGATCGCCGTCAACGATGAACTCGGCGAGCTGGTGCGGGCACTGCACGCGGCCGAGCGGGTGCTCCGGCCCGGCGGCCGGCTCGCGGTCGTGACGTTCCATTCCCTGGAGGACCGGATCGTCAAGCAGTTCTTCGCCGCGCGCAGCGGCCGGTCCGCCCAGGGCTCGCGGCACCTGCCCGGCACGCAAGCCGAGGTTATGCGGAGCTTCACCCTCGTGACCAAGGGCCCGGTCCTGCCGGGCGAGGCCGAGATCGCGCGCAACCCGCGCGCCCGCTCGGCCAAGCTCCGCGCCGCCGAACGCACGGAATGCGCGGCACCGGAACCGCTGGCGGCGCTGACCGAACTCGCGAGCCTCCCCGAAGCCGCCCGTGGGGGCCACCGCCGATGATCCGCCTCCTCAACCTGCTGGCGGTCGTCGGGCTCGTGGCCTCGGCGATCTATGCCTACTCGATCAAGTACGACACGCTCTATCAGGGCGGTCAGGTCTCGAAGCTGCAGACGGCGCTGCACAAGGAGCGCCAGGCGATCGCAGTGCTGCGCGCCGAGTGGCAGCTCCTCACGCGCCCGGACCGCCTCCAGGCCGCCGTCGACAAGCATCTCGCCCTGGAACCGATCGGCACCAGCCATCTGGCGCGCCTCGCGGATCTGCCCGCCCGGCAGGAGCGCGGTGACGAGATCGGCCGGCTGCTCGCCGCCACCGCGACGCCCAAGGATAAGGGCGGGCCCGAGCCGCGCACCACCGGCTCGATCACCCGCACCGTCACCACGGCCCGCACCCCGACGACCGCTTCGAGGTAGTCACCCGTGTCCCAAGACACCGACCAGACCCCAGACGCCGCCGCTGCGACGCCCGACACCGGTGTGTCGGAGCACGAGGCCGCGCTTCTCGAGGCCGCCGCCCTGGCCCTTGCGGCGTCCACCCCACGCCCGATCCCCGACGAGGCGCTTCCGCCGGAGCCGCGCGCCGACCGCGCCAAGGCGTTCGTGCGCAGCATGTTCCGGCTGGCGATCGAGCGGTCGCATATGCGCGTGGCGCTCGTCGGGCTGGTCTTCGTCGGCGTGTTCGGCACGATCTCGACCAAGCTCCTGATGATGGCGATCTTCGGGGAGCCGCCCAGCCAGGAGCACCGGGTGGCGGCCGCCTCCTCGACGGCGTTCCGGCCCGACATCGTCGACCGGAACGGCGAGATCCTGGCCACCGACATCCGCACCGTCTCGGTCTTCGCCGAGCCGGGCAACATCTACGACAAGGACGAGGCGGTGGAGCTGCTCACCGCGGTCCTGCCGGAACTCAACGCTACGGAACTCCGCGCCAAGCTGTCCTCGCGCAAAGGCCGCAGCGGCGCGGGCTTCGTCTGGGTGAAGCGCGAGCTGACCCCGAAGCAGCAGGCCGAGGTCCACCGGCTCGGCATCCCCGGCATCGGCTTCCTGCCCGACCACAAGCGCGTCTACCCGAACGGCGTGGCGGCTGCCCATATCCTGGGCGCGACCAACCTCGACGGCATCGGCATCGCCGGCATGGAGAAGTACATCGACAACACCGGGATCCAGGCGCTCAACAGCTTCGGGCTGATCAACAAGCAGGCCGACCTGAAGCCGGTGCAGCTCTCCATCGATCTGCGCGCCCAGTTCGCGGTGCGCGACGAGCTGGCCTGGGGCATCGACCACTTCAAGGCCAAGGCCGGCGCCTCGATGATCCTCGACGTGAAGACCGGTGAGGTCATCGCCCTGGTCTCGATGCCCGACTTCGACCCGAACGACCCGAAGGACGCGCTGTCGCCCGACCGGATCAACCGGATGAATGTCGGCGTCTACGAGATGGGCTCGACCTTCAAGGCGATGACGCTCGCCATGGCGCTCGATTCCGGCAAGTATAACGTCAACTCGACCTTCGACACCCGCGGCGGCGTGCTGAACTGGGGCCGCCAGAAGATCCACGAGTATCACGGGACCAACCGGGTCATCACCATGCCGGAGGTGTTCACCCACTCCTCCAACATCGGCTCGGCCAAGATGGCCTTGGGCGTCGGCGTGCCCGGCCACAAGGCGTTCCTGAAGAAGATGGGCCTGCTCGACCGGCTGCGCACCGAGCTGCCCGAGAGCGCGGCACCGATCGTCCCGTCCCGCTGGACCGAGATCAACACCATCACCATCGCGTTCGGCCACGGCATCGCGGTGGCGCCGATCCAGGCGGCGGCGGCGGTGGCGGCCATCGCCAATGGCGGCGACCTGATCACCCCGACCTTCCTCAAGGCGAATCCCGACGACAAGGCACGCTCCACCCACGTCCTGTCGGGTCAGACCTCCGAGGCGATGCGCTACATCATGCGCCTCAACGCCTCCGAGGGCTCGGCCAAGAAGGCGGCGATCCCGTACTACTTCGTGGGCGGCAAGACCGGCACAGCCGAGAAGGTGATCGGCGGCCGCTACATCCACAACCGGTTGTTCACGACCTTCATGGCGGCGGCGCCGATGAACGACCCGAAATACCTGTTCGTCACCATCATGGACGAACCGCAGGGCCTGCCGGAATCGGGCGGTTACGCCACGGCGGCCTGGAACGCGGGCGTGGTCACCGGCAAGGTGATCGAGCGCGTCGCGCCGATCCTGGGCCTGCCGCCGCAATTCGAGCCGCCGGTGCGGCCGTTCCCCCAGATGGTCAAGCTCAACGCCTACCACATCAACCAGCTCGGCGGCCCGTGAGGGAGGTGTCATGACGGCCCGGCTCGCCGATCTCTTCCCAGAAGCCCCCGCGGGCGCCGCGGGACTGGCGGTGTCGGGCCTGACCGCGGACAGCCGGCAGGTCGCCACCGGCACGGTGTTCGTCGCCGTGCCGGGCACGAAGGCCGATGGGCGTCGGTTCGCCCCCCAGGCGGCCAATCGCGGCGCCGTGGCGGTGGCGGGGGAAGGCGCGCGTCCGGCCGATCTGCCGGAGGCGGTGGCCTGGGTGCCCGTGGCGGACGCCCGCAGGGCTCTGGCGCTGGCCGCCGCGCGGTTCGCGGGATCGCAGCCGGACAGCGTGGTGGCGGTGACCGGCACCGCGGGCAAGAGTTCCGTCGCCGACTTCGTGCGCCAGATCCTGGCCCGCCTCGGCCGCGACGCGGCGAGCCTCGGCACCGTCGGGATCGTCACCAACCGCGGCGCGCAGTACGGCTCGCTCACCACGCCGGACCCCGTGACGCTGCACGAGACTCTGGCGCGTTTGGCGCAGGAGGGCGTGACCGACCTCGCCATGGAGGCGTCTTCGCACGGGATCGAGCAGCGCCGCCTCGATGGCGTACGGCTCATTGCGGCGGGCTTCACCAATCTCGGGCGCGACCACCTCGATTATCACGCGAGCATCGAAGAATATCTCGCGGCCAAGATGAGGCTTTTCACGGAGCTCCTGCCAGCAGGTTGCCCGGCGGTGGTCAACGCCGACGGGGCCTATGCCGACCGGGTGATTGCCGCCGCCGGGGAGGCCGGCCGGCCCGTCCGCACGGTCGGCCGCGCCGGCCGCGACCTGCGGATCGAGTCCGTCCAGACGGAAGGGTTCGCCCAGGCGGTCCGGCTCATCGAACGGGAGCGCGTCCGCACGCTGCGTCTGCCGCTCGTCGGCGAATTCCAGGTTGAGAACGCCCTGGTGGCGGCCGGCCTCGCGCTCGCCACCCCCGCCGGCGCAGCCGACCCGGACGGTGTGTTCGCCGCTCTGGACCATCTCACCGGCGTGCCCGGCCGCATGGAGCGGATCGGGGAGGCGCGGGGCGGGCTCTGCCTCGTCGACTACGCCCACAAGCCCGAGGCGTTGGAAAGCGTGCTGACGGCTTTGCGCCCCTTCGCGTCCGGCCGGCTCGTGGTGGTGTTCGGCTGCGGCGGCGACCGCGACCGCGGCAAGCGCCCGCTGATGGGCGCGATCGCGCAGCGCCTCGCCGACACGGTCATCGTCACCGACGACAACCCGCGCACTGAGGCGCCCGCGGCGATCCGCCAAGCGATCCTGGCCGCGGCCCCGGGCGCCGAGGAGATCGGCGACCGGGAAGCGGCGATCCGGACAGCCGTGGGCCGCCTCGGGCCCGGCGACGTGCTGGTCGTAGCCGGCAAAGGTCATGAAACCGGCCAGATCGTGGGAGATCGCACCCTACCGTTCTCGGACCACGCGATCCTGCGTGCCGCCATCGCCGACGCGGCCGCCTGACGGCGACGGGGGTTGACCATGACCGCACTCTGGACCAGCGCGGAGCTCGAAGCCGCCACCGGCGGCCGCCTGATCGGCGCTGAGCGGCCGATCGGTGGCGCCTCGATCGACACCCGCACGCTTCAAGCCGGCGACCTGTTCTTCGCCATCCGGGGCGAGGCGCGCGATGGACACGACTTCGTCGCCGACGCCCTGGCGCGCGGAGCCGGCGCCGCGCTGGTGCGCCAGGATCGCGCCGACGCGCTGGCGGCGCATGGCCCTCTGCTGGCGGTGCCGGAGATCGGCGAGGATCCGGTCCTGACCGCGATGGTCCGCCTCGGCGCGGCCGCCCGCGCCCGGACCTCGGCTCAGGTGGTGGCGGTGACGGGCTCGGTCGGCAAGACCGGCACCAAGGAAGCTTTGCGCCATGTCCTGTCCGAGCAGGGCGAGACCCATGCCTCGGCGGCCTCCTACAACAACCATTGGGGCGTCCCGCTGACGCTGGCCCGGATGCCCGCTTCGACGCGCTACGGCGTGTTCGAAATCGGCATGAACCACGCCGCCGAGATCATGCCGCTGACCGCGCAGGTCCGGCCCGCCATCGCGCTGATCACCACGGTCGAGCCGGTCCATATCGAGCATTTCGCATCGCTCGCCGCCATCGCGGACGCCAAGGGCGAGATCTTCTCCGGGCTCCAGCCCGGCGGCGTCGCCATCATCAACCGGGACGGCCCGCATTTCGACCGCCTCGTCGCCCACGCGCAGGCGTCCCGGGCCGGCCGGATCGTCAGCTTCGGCGAGCACCCGCAGGCCGATGTCCGTGCCCAGCGGATCGTGCTGCGCCCCGATCTCTCTGTGGTGGACGCGGTGGTGATGGGTGAGGCCGTCACCTACAAGCTCGGCACCGCCGGCCGGCACACGGCGCTGAATTCGCTCGGCGTCATGGCGGTGATCCATGCGCTCGGCGCCGACCTCGCCCGGGCCGCGCTGTCGCTCGGCACGCTGTCCCCACCCGCCGGGCGCGGGGCGCGGACCGCGCTGGAGATCGACGGCGGCACCGCCTACCTCATCGATGAGAGCTACAACGCCAACCCGGCTGCGGTCCGGGCGGCATTGGCGACGCTGGCCGGCATCGAGACCGGGCCGCGCGGGCGCCGCATCGCGGTGCTCGGCGACATGCTGGAACTCGGTGCCGCCGCCCCGGACCTTCATCGCGGCCTCGCCGAAGCGGTCGAGGCCGCGCACATCGATCTCGTCTTCACGGCCGGCCCGCTGACGCGCCACCTGTTCGAGGCGCTCCCGGTCAGCCGCCGGGCCGGCGTGGCCGACACCGCCGCCGACCTGATCGAGCCGCTCACGCGGATCCTCCGGCCCGGGGATGCCGTCATGATCAAGGGATCGAACGGCAGCCGCATGGGCCGGATTGTCGACGCGCTGAAAGCCCGCTACGCGAACGACCCGGCGCGGCGCGCCCTCGCGACGGCCCCCTGATCGCGCGCCTGAGTTGATCGATGCGGACGAGCGTCAAGGACGATCGGTGCCGCTCCCTGAAACCCTCGCCTGAACGAAGGGGCCGAGCGCCCGCATGCTGTACCTTCTCTCGGAACTGAGCGGCAGCTTCACGCCGCTGAACGTGTTCCGCTACATCACCTTCCGCACCGGCGGCGCACTGTTCACGGCGGGCCTGTTCGTGTTCTGGTTCGGCCCCTGGATCATCTCGCTCCTGCGGATCCGCCAGGGCAAGGGCCAGCCGATCCGCGAGGACGGGCCGCAGACCCATCTGCTGACCAAGCGCGGCACCCCGACCATGGGCGGCTTGATGATCCTGGCCGGCGCCGTGGTGGCGATCCTGCTCTGGGCCAACCCCCGCAACCATTACGTGTGGGTGACGCTGACCGTCACGCTCGGGTTCGGGGCGATCGGATTCTACGACGACTACCTCAAGGTGACGAAGCAGTCGCACAAGGGCTTCTCCGGCAAGTTCCGATTGGCCTTGGAGGCTGTGATCGCGCTCGCGGCCTGCATCACCGTCGCGGTCTATTCCCCCTCCGCGCTACAGAACCAGCTCGCCTTCCCGGTCTTCAAGGACGCGCTCCTGAACCTCGGCTGGTTCTACCCACTGTTTGGTGCCTTCGTGATCGTCGGCGCCGGCAATTCCGTGAACATGACCGATGGGCTCGACGGGCTCGCCATCGTGCCGGTGATGATCGCCTGCGGCACCTTCGGGTTCATCGCCTACCTCGTCGGCAACTCCTTCACGGCGAGCTACCTGCAGGTGAACTACGTCCGCGACACGGGCGAACTTGCCGTGGTCTGCGGCGCGGTGATCGGGGCCGGCCTCGGCTTCCTCTGGTTCAACGCACCGCCGGCCCAGATCTTCATGGGCGACACCGGGTCGCTCGCGCTCGGCGGCCTGCTCGGCAGCATCGCGGTGGCGACCAAGCACGAGATCGTCCTGGCGATCGTCGGCGGCCTGTTCGTGCTGGAGATGATGTCGGTGATCATCCAGGTCGCGTCGTTCAAGTTGACGGGCAAGCGCGTCTTCCGGATGGCGCCGATCCACCACCATTTCGAGCAGAAGGGCTGGAAGGAGCCGCAGGTCGTGATCCGGTTCTGGATCATCGCGGTCATCCTGGCGCTGGCGGGCTTGGCGACGCTGAAGCTGCGCTGATACTTATGATAGACAAGCGATACGAGAGGGCGATCCTATCCGCGCCCTCATCCGGAGGTGCCGTAGCGTAGCGGAGGCCTCGAAGGAGTTCTCCAGCCGGCCGTGCGACCCTGGAGCCCCCCTTCGAGGCCCGCTGACGCGGTCACCTGAGGATGAGGGCGAGGGTGGGATCGGCCGGTTCGGTCGCCGCATCCAGAGCTCCCCATGATACCCGTCACCGTCTTCCAAGACCAGACCGTCGCCCTGTTCGGGCTCGGCGGCTCCGGACTCGCCACAGCGCTGGCCCTGAAGGCGGGCGGTGCCGATGTGCGGGCGTGGGACGACAACGCCGACAGCCGCGTCCGCGCGCAGGACGCTGGAATCGGCATCGCGAATCTGCGTGAGTCCGACTGGTCCCGCCTCTCGGCGCTGGTGCTGAGCCCCGGCGTTCCCCTGACCCACCCGGAACCGCATTGGAGCGTCCGCCTCGCCAAGGAGGCCGGCGTCGAGATCATCGGCGACATCGAGCTGTTCTGCCGCGCGCGCCGGGCGCGGGCGCCGGGGGCACCCTTCGTGGCGATCACCGGGACCAACGGCAAATCGACCACCACGGCGCTGATCACCCATGTTCTGGCCCAGGCGGGCCGCGACGTGCAGATGGGCGGCAATATCGGCACTGCGATCCTCTCGCTGGAGCCGCCCTCCGCGGACCGCGTCCACGTGATCGAGATGTCGTCCTTCCAGATCGACCTGACGCCAAGCCTCGACCCGAGCGTCGGCGTGCTGATGAACATCACCCCGGACCATCTCGACCGTCACGGCACCATGGAGCAGTACGCCGCCATCAAGGAGCGTCTGATCCAGGGCGCAGGGGTTGCCGTTGTCGGCATCGACGACGCGCCGAGCCGCGCCATCGCCGAAAGGCGCGGCATCGACCTCGTGCGTGTCCACGTGCCCCACGGTGAGGTTCTCGCCACCGATGCCCTGACAGTGCGCGACGGCATCGTCCGCGAGCCGGACGGCACGGCGCTCGCCGATGTGAATGGGATCGGCTCGCTGCGGGGCGCCCACAATTGGCAGAACGCGGCGGTCGCCGTGGCGGTGGCGCGGGCGCTCGGTCTGTCGGGTGAGCAGATCCAGGCCGGGTTGGCCTCGTTCCCGGGCCTGCCGCATCGGATGGAAGAGGTCGGACGGCGCAGCCACGTGCTGTTCGTCAACGACTCCAAGGCGACCAACGCCGATTCCACCGAGAAGGCACTCCTCGCCTTCCGGGACATTCACTGGATCCTCGGCGGCAAGGCCAAGGATGGTGGAATCTTCCCGCTGGTGCCGTATTTCGAGCGGGTCGCCCATGCCTACCTGATCGGTGCGGCGTCCGACGCCTTCGCGGCGACCCTGGAGGGGGCGGTGCCCTATACCCGCTGCGAGACCCTGGACGTGGCGGTGCCGAAGGCCGCCGAGAACGCCGCCGCGTCGGGCGCCCCGGAACCCGTGGTGCTGCTCTCGCCGGCCTGCGCGTCCTACGATCAGTTCCCGAACTTCGAAGTGCGCGGCAACAAGTTCCGGGACCTCGTGCGGGCGCTCGGCTGAGGGAGGCTCAGCGCGCCAGAACCTTGGCGGCCTCGCGGGTCGTCCCCACCGCCTGCGAGACGCCGGCCACCGACTGCACGATCGCGCCGATATTGCCCGTGATCGCCGTGACCGCGCCGGAGGCGCTCTGCATGTTCTCGGCGAGGTCGCGCGTCACCGCACTCTGCTCCTCGATGGCGGCCGCCGTCGCCACCACCGTCTCGCGCATCACCGAGACCGAGGCCCCGATCGAGCCCAGCGCCACCACCACCTCCTGCGAGACCCGCTGTACGCTGGCGATCTCGCCATTGATCTGGCCGGTGGCGCGGGCGGCCTGATCGGCCAAGGCCTTCACTTCGGAGGCCACCACCGCGAAGCCGCGCCCGGCCTCGCCGGCGCGCGCCGCCTCGATCGTGGCGTTCAGCGCCAGCAGGTTGATCTGGCCGGCGATGTTCTGGATCAGGCCGACGATGCCCGTCATCGCGGTCGCGGTGACGGCGAGCCGCTTCGTGTGGGCGTCGGCATCCTGAACGCAGGCATAGGCGGTGTCGGTGGCGCTCTGGGAGCGCACGATGCTCTGGGACATCTCGGCCACCGACGCCGCCAGTTCCTCGGCCGCGGCGGCAACGGTCTGGACATTGCCGGAGGTCGAATCGGCAGCCGAGGAGGCCAGCACGGCCGCCTGGGTCGAATGCGACACGGCCTGCTCGATTTCGCCGAAATTCTGATCGATGAGCGTGCGCAGGTCGGCGAACAGGCGAACCTGCTCGCTGATGTCGGTGGCGAACTTGACCACCTTGTAGGGACGCCCGGCCGCATCCAGGATCGGATTGTAGGAGGCCTGGATCCAGACCTCGCGGCCACCCTTGCCGATCCGGCGGAACTGCGCCGCCTGATAGCTTCCATTGCGCAGGGCCGCCCAGAAGGCCCGGTAGGCCTCGCTGTCCCGGTAGCCCGGCTCGACGAACCGGCTGTGATGCTGCCCGACGACCTCGGTGCGGTCATAGCCCATGACCGCCAGGAAGTTGTCGTTCGCCTCGATCACGGTGCCGTCGAGGTCGAAGGCGATGACCGCCTGTACCTTGTCGATCGCCGCGATCTGGCCGGCGCGGTCGGCTTCTTCGGTCCTTTGCCGGGTGATGTCGGTGGCGAACTTCACCACCTTGTAGGGCCGGCCGCGGGCATCGAGCATCGGGTTGTAGGAGGCCTGGATCCAGATCGGGCGGCCGCCGCGACCGCTCCGCTGGAACTGCCCGGTCTCGAACGTCCCGGCCCGCAGCCGTTCCCAGAACGCCCGATAATCGGCGGAGTCGCGCTGGGCCGGCTCCAGGAACAGGCTGTGGTGCTGGCCGATGATCTCGGGCAGCGTATAGCCGACGACATCGAGGAAGTTCTGGTTCGCCGAGAGGATCCGGCCGTTCAGATCGAATTCGATCACGCCCTGGACTCGATCGAGGGCCGCGAGCTTGGCCTGGGCTTCACGGACGTTCAGGGTCTTGAACATGGCGTGCCGACTTCCGGTTAGCGGACCGGACGCCTCACGCTCCGTGTCGCCGGGTAAATACACCTGCAGGTTGCGTTACCAAAATTAACATAGCGTATCTCAAGTGCAGTATTCGGATACCAGTAAGCTTACGCCGTCGCCGCCGCGGTTCGCGCGTTCGCGGCCCTCCATAAGGCTCCGTTTACCATTCCTGCACAGGATCCAGCCCGACCCGCGCGGATCGTCGTCCGCACGGACTGGAGTCGTCACCCGGCATGATGTCACGTGCTGAACGCACCCCCCTGACGGACTGGTGGTGGACCGTGGACCGCGGCCTGCTCGCCGCCCTGTTCGCGCTCATGGTCGCCGGCCTCGTCTTCCTGATGGGCGGCGGCCCGCCGGTCGCCGAGCGCATCGGCTTGCCGACCTTCTACTTCCTGAACCGGCAGGCGATGTACCTCGCGCCGACCATCCTGCTGATCTGCGCGGTCTCGTTCCTGTCCCTGCGCGGCATCCGCCGGCTGGCCCTGGTCACATGGATCTGTGGCGTCGCCCTCTGCCTGCTCGCCGGCAAGTTCGGCCCCGAGATCAAGGGCGCGCATCGCTGGATCCAGTTCGGCCCCTTCGGCCTCCAGCCCTCGGAATTCGTGAAGCCGGCCTTCGTGGTGGTGGCCGCCTGGGCGTTCTCGGAGGGCGCCCAGCGCCGCGACATGCCCGGCGGCTTCCTGGCGATGCTGCTCCTGCCGATCACCATCGTGCCGCTGCTGCTTCAGCCCGATTTCGGCCAGACCATGCTGATCACCATGGTGTGGTGCGCGCTGTTCTTCGTGGCCGGCCTGCACCTGATCTGGGTCGCGGTGCTCGGGGCGCTCGGGCTCGGGGGCGTCTTTGCGGCTTACCTGTTCTTCCACCACGTGCGTGAGCGCTTCAACAAGTTCCTCGACCGGGATTCCGGCGGCGGCTTCCAGGATTTCTGGTCGCGCGAGTCGTTCCGCTCGGGCGGCTGGTTCGGCACCGGTCCGGGGGAGGGCGTGGCCAAGCGGCACCTGCCGGACGCCCACACCGACTTCATCTTCTCGGTCACCGGCGAGGAATTCGGTGTGATCGTCTGCCTGTGCCTCGTGGCCCTGTTCGCCTTCATCGTGCTGCGCGGCTTGAAGCTCGCCCGCCGGACCGACGACACCTTCTCGCGGCTGGCGATCACCGGCCTGACCACCCTGTTCGGGCTTCAGGCGTGCATCAACATGGCGGTGAACACCCAGCTGATGCCTGCCAAGGGCATGACGCTGCCCTTCGTGTCCTACGGCGGCTCGTCGCTGATCTCGCTGGCGCTCGGCACGGGCTTCCTCGTCGCCCTGACCCGGAAGCGTCCGCGCACCATCCAGCTCAGCCAGAAGCCCCCCGGCACCGCACCCGCCACCGTGGCCGGAGTGATGCGGTGACGGTTTTCACCCCGACGATCCTGCTCTGCGCAGGCGGCACCGGCGGCCACCTGTTCCCGGCCGAAAGCCTCGCCCACGCGCTCCGCGCCCGCGGCATCCGGGTGGCGCTCGCCACCGATGCCCGGGTCGATTCGATCGCCTCCGAGTTTCCGGCTTCGGAGGTGATCACCATTGCGTCGGCGACGCCGTCCGGCCGCTCGCCGCTGAAACGGGCCAGCGCCGTTCTGACGCTCGGCCGCGGCTTCGGCGTCGCCGCCAAGGAGATCCGGCGGATCAACCCGGCCGCCATCGTGGGCTTCGGCGGGTATCCAACCGTGCCGCCGGTCCTGGCCGGCCAGATCCTGCGGGTGCCCACGATCCTGCACGAGCAGAACGCCGTGATGGGCCGGGCCAACGCCTTCCTGGCGCGGGGCGCGCGCACCATCGCCACGGGCTTCAAGGTGGTGCGCGGCGTACCCGACACGGCGAAGGCCCCGCGCATCCACACCGGCAACCCGCTTCGCCCGGCAGTGATCGAGGCCGCGAAGGTCCCGTATCCCGCCTTCACCGACGGTGACGTTCTGCGCCTCCTGGTCTTCGGCGGCAGCCAGGGCGCCCGAGTCATGGGCGAAGTCGTGCCCGTGGCGATCGAGCGCCTGCCCGACGCCCTGCGCGCCCGGCTACACCTCGTACAGCAGGTCCGACCCGAGGATCTGACGGCGGTGCAGAACCGCTACCTCGCGATGGGTCTCGCCGGGGTCGAGGCGGCGCCGTTCTTCAAGGACCTGCCTGCCCGGATGGCGGCAAGCCACCTCGTGGTCGGGCGCTCGGGCGCCTCCACGGTCTCGGAACTGGCCGCGATCGGTCGTCCGGCGATCCTCGTGCCGCTGCCGGGATCCCTCGATCAGGACCAGGCCGCCAACGCCGCGACCCTCGATGCCATCGGCGCCGCTTTGGCCGTGAAGCAGTCGGACTTCACCCCGGATCGCCTCGCCGCAGAGCTCACAGCCTGCTTCGCGACGCCGGCAAAATTGACCGCGGCGGCCGATGCGGCCAGAAGCGCGGGCATCCATGATGCCGCCGAACGGCTGGCCGAGGTCGTCGTCGAGACGGCGGCCCGCACCTGATCCTTACGGGATTCCGCGACCTGCGATCCCGCCACCAGACGGTTCGACCCATGAAGCTGCCCGACAAGCTCGGCCCCATCCACTTCATCGGCATCGGCGGCATCGGCATGTCCGGCATCGCCGAGGTGATGCACAATCTCGGCTACACGGTGCAGGGCTCGGACGCCAACGACAACGCCAATGTCCGCCGTCTCGCCGAGAAAGGCATGC
Source organism: Methylobacterium sp. GC_Met_2 (assembly GCF_026540795.1). NCBI lineage: Bacteria > Pseudomonadati > Pseudomonadota > Alphaproteobacteria > Hyphomicrobiales > Methylobacteriaceae > Methylobacterium > Methylobacterium sp. GC_Met_2. The sequence goes on along the minus strand of NZ_JALNUM010000070.1, from coordinate 8,120 downwards.
GCACCTTCGTGGGCCACAACGCCGACAACGTCGCGGAGGCCGCGCTGGTCGTGGTCTCGACGGCGATCCAGCGTGACAACCCCGAGCTGGAATCCGCCCGGGAGCGCCGCCTGCCCGTGGTGCGCCGGGCCGAGATGCTGGCCGAGCTGATGCGCTTCAAGTCCTGCGTCGCCATCGCGGGCACGCACGGCAAGACCACGACCACGTCCCTGGTCGCGACCCTGCTGGATGCCGGCAACCTCGATCCGACCGTGATCAACGGCGGCATCATCAACGCCTACGGCACCAACGCCCGGATGGGCGAGGGCGACTGGATGGTGGTGGAGGCCGACGAATCCGACGGCACCTTCCTCAAGCTGCCCGCAGACGTGGCGATCGTCACAAATATCGATCCCGAGCATCTCGACCATTTCGGCTCGTTCGAGGCGGTCAAGGACGCGTTCCGGCGCTTCATCGACAATATCCCGTTCTACGGCTTCGCGGTGATGTGCACCGATCACCCGGTGGTGCAGGATCTCGTCGGCCATATCGAGGACCGGCGGATCATCACCTACGGCGAGAACCCGCAGGCGGATGTGCGCCTGATCGACGTGGACCTGCGCGGCGGCCAGAGCCGCTTCCGGGTGATGATCCGCGACCGCCGCCCGGGCTACCGGATGGAGATGGAGGATCTGGTCCTGCCGATGCCGGGCAAGCACAACGCCCTCAACGCCACCGCGGCGCTGGCGGTGGCCCACGAACTCGGCGTGAAGCCCGAGGCGATCCGCAACGCGCTGGCCGGTTTCGGCGGCGTGAAGCGGCGCTTCACCCGCACCGGCGAATGGAACGGCGCGACGATCTTCGACGATTACGGCCACCATCCAGTGGAGATCAAGGCGGTGCTTAAGGCCGCCCGGGCCTCGACCGAGCACGGGGTGATCGCGATCGTGCAGCCGCACCGCTACACGCGGCTGCAATCGCTGTTCGACGATTTCTGCACCTGCTTCAACGACGCCGACACGGTGATCGTCGCCCCGGTCTACGCCGCCGGCGAGGCGCCGATCGAGGGGTTCGACCGCGACAGCCTCGTGGCGGGCCTGCGCTCCCGCGGCCACCGGGACGCCCGGGCGCTGGAGCGGCCGGAGGAGCTGCCCGGGATCATCACCGACCTCGCCAAGCCGGGCGATTACGTGGTGTTCCTCGGCGCCGGCACGATCACCCAATGGGCCTACGCGCTGCCGGATGAGCTTGCCGCGCGGGGGCGGTGAGGGGATGGCGATGCGTCAGGACGCGTCGAGCACGAGGTCCTCGGCGTCGATGCCGAGCGCCCGCGCGAGCCGACGGTAGACCGACATGTCCACTGTGCGCGCGCCCGTTTCGAGCGCGGTGATATCCTCCTCCGCGAGACCGCAGGCTTTCCCCAGCGCGGCGGCGGTTTCGCCCCGACGCCTGCGCCAGAAAGCCAGGGGGCTCGGCGCCGCCCGCAGGGCGTCGAGGTCGGCCTCACTCAGAAGTTCTTCCTGGCCGGACGCGAGCCGCGCCGCCGAGTCAGAGATGAGGCGGGCATCGAGATTGTCGTCCGCCAAGTCACGCAGGCGTTCGAATTCAGCCTCGGGGAGAATCACGATCGCCTCTCCGGAGGGCGTCCTGGTTCTGACGATCGTCACGGGCGGAGTCCTAATCGTAGATCGTGCTTCGCGGGCCGACCGCATGGACAATGATCCGATCGGGCTCGATCGTGAAGATGGCCCGCCAATTTCCGACGCGCAGGCGCAGACGCTTTCCCTCGCCTTTGAGCGCCTTCACGTTGTTGGCGAGGCTTCCAGGATCGCGTGCGTAGGAGCGGAGCTTCTCGCGGATCAGATCTTCGGCGTTCTTCGGCAGGCGGCCGAGGCTCCGCGCGGCGGCCCGCGTGAAGACCAGAGATTTGGCTGCCTCGCCATCCATCGCCCCGCGATCCCCTCACGCAAGCCGATTCTGCCGGCGCGAAGCTTAGAGCCGTGCCCGATCGCGTTACAATCGCGCGCGGCTCTAAGCCTTTGTCGTGACGCGCTCTCTTGCGCCGAACCGGTTTCCACTTCGGCGGAGAGCGCTCTAGCATGACCGTATCCCTCCACGACCGCGTCCGCGCCGCCGCCCCCGATCTCCGCGGGCGTCTGCTCAGCCAGCAGCCGCTGGCCGATCTCACATGGTTCCGCGTCGGCGGACCGGCCGAGGTGCTGTTCACCCCGGCCGACGAGGAGGATCTCGCCCGCCTCCTCGCCGCCCTGGAACCGGACGTGCCCGTGACGGTGATCGGGCTCGGATCCAACCTGATCGTCCGCGACGGTGGCGTGCCCGGCGTGGTGATCCGCCTCGGGGGAAAGGCCTTCGGCGGCATCGCGATCGACGGCGATACCCTGACGGTGGGCACCGCCGTGCCCGACATGCGCCTCGCCAAGGCCGCCGCCGAGGCCGGGCTCGACGGCCTCGCGTTCTACCGCGGCATCCCGGGCTCGATCGGCGGCGCGCTGCGCATGAACGCGGGCGCCCATGGCGGCGAGACCACCGACGTGCTGATCGAGGCAACCGGCATCGATCGCCGGGGGACGCTGCGCACCTTCAGCCACGCCGAGATGGGCTTCTCCTACCGGCATGCGGACGCACCGGAGGACGTGATCTTCACCCGCGCGCTGTTCCGCGGGAAGCCCGGCGACCGCGCCGCCATCGAGGCCGAGATGGAGCGGGTCACCGCCGCCCGCGAGGCCGCCCAGCCGATCCGCGAACGCACCGGCGGCTCGACCTTCGCCAACCCGCCGGGCGGCAAGGCGTGGCAGCTCATCGACGCCGCCGGCTGCCGGGGGCTGACCCGCGGCGGGGCGCAGGTCAGCGCGATGCACTGCAACTTCCTGATCAACACCGGCACCGCCACCGCGGCCGATATCGAGGGGCTGGGCGAAGACGTCCGCCGCCGGGTGCGGGAGACCAGCGGGGTCGCGCTGCGCTGGGAAATCCGCCGGATCGGCTTGGCGTCACCGGTGGTAAGCCGGTAAGATGTAAGCCAGACGGTGAGAGGGACCGACATGGCGGATCAACGCGCACGGACCGCTTATTCAAAAGTCTCGGTGAAGAGCCAGACTGTCCTGCCAACGGAGGTGCGGGAGCATCTCGCTATCCGGCCGGGGGACCGCCTGCGCTACCGGATCACGCCGGACGGCATCCGAATCGACAAGGCTCCCCCTGACGGGGAGGATCCGTTCGTGGCCTTCACGGAATGGGCCGGCCCGATCGACGATGAAGACTATGCCGACCTCTGAGCTGCCGGCCGGGACCGTCGTCGTCGTGCCGTTTCCCTATTCCGATCGGTTGGCGGAGAAGCGCCGGCCCGCCCTCATCGTATCGGGGCCGGCTGTGGCCGAAGCTGGCTACGTCTGGATCGCGATGATCACGAGTGCGCGTAACACGCAGGCCACGGGCGATGTCCGCATCGACGATGTTGCCGCGGCCGGCCTCAGCGTCGCCTCCGTGGTTCGCCCGCTCAAGATCGCCTGCATCGAGTCCACCCGAATCCTGCGCCGTATCGGGACGCTGCCGGCCGGCACGGCCGCCCAGGTCTTCACCGCAATCAAGAGCCTGATCGGCCCGGCATGAGCCGATCCCCAACACGAAGTCTCGCCCCGGAGCCCTCCATGTCCAAGCACGTCGCCGTCCTCCTGGGCGGCACCTCAGCCGAGCGGGAAGTATCGCTCAATTCCGGCAGGGCCTGCGCGGACGCGCTCGAGGGCGAGGGCTATCAGGTCACACGCGTCGATGTCGGGGCCGACATCGCTACGGTGCTGACCGCACTCAGGCCCGACGTAGCCTTCAACGCGCTGCACGGTCCGGACGGGGAGGACGGCAAGATCCAGGGGCTGCTGGAGATCCTGAAGATTCCCTACACCCATTCCGGCGTCCTCGCCTCGTCGCTCGCCATGAACAAGGAGCGGGCGAAGACCGCCATGCGCGCGGCCGGCATCGACGTGCCGGAGAGCCGGATCGTTAACCGTCACGAGGCCGCCCGGACACACGCCCTGCCGCCACCCTACGTGGTGAAGCCGATCGCCGAAGGCTCATCCATGGGGGTAATCATCGTGCGCGATGGGCGCTCGCATCCGCCCCAGATCCTGGGCTCGGACGCCTGGACCTACGGCGAGCAAGTCCTTGCAGAACCTTACATAGCCGGCCGCGAACTCACCTGCGGGGTGATGGGCGACAAGGCGCTCGGCGTCATCGAGGTGAAGGCCGCCACGGGGGACTGGTACGACTACGACGCGAAATATGCCCCCGGGGGCTCGGTCCACGTGCTGCCGGCCGAACTTAAACCAAATGTTTACCAGCGTGTCCAAGAACTGTCGTTAACGGCGCATCAAGCACTGGGCTGCCGGGGCGTCAGCCGTGCCGACCTTCGATTCGACGACACGCCGGGTGGAACCGGCCGACTCGTGGTTCTCGAGGTCAACACGCAACCCGGCATGACCCAGACGAGCCTTGTGCCGGATATGGCGGCCCATGCGGGCCTTAGCTTCGGTGAGCTCGTCCGATGGATGGTGGAGGACGCTTCCCTGAATCGCTGAGCGGCGACGCCGCCGGCCGGAGCGGTCCCGCGCGTTTCGCCGGGGCTGTGATGGGCCGGCTCCCGTCCCGGTCGCTCTCGGTTCGCCGCGCGCGCTCCGGCCAGCGCCTGGGCGCACGCCTGTCCCGCGGGACCGGAACCGTCGCCGTCTCCATGACCTTCGCGGCCTTTGCGCTTGCCGGGTTCGTCGCGAGCGGACGCTACGATTCCTTCGTGGCCGAGCAGGGACGCCCCCTTGATATCGCCGCGCGGGTTCTCGGCTTCGGCGTCGAGCGCGTGACCATCTCGGGCATCTCCCGGATGTATGAGCGCGAAGTCCTGGCTGCGGCCGGCATCGACTGGCGCTCCTCGGTGCCGTTCCTCGACGTCGGCGCCGTGCGCGAGAAGCTGCTGCGCGTGCCGCTGATCGCCCAGGCTTCGGTGCGCAAGATCTACCCCAACGAGATCGCCATCACCCAGGTGGAGCGCGAGCCCGCCGCCCTCTGGCAGAAGAACGGTGAGCTCAGCGTCATCGCGGCCGACGGCACGGTGATCGACGCCATGCGGGACGACCGCTACGCCAGCCTCCCCCTGGTGGTCGGCGAGGAAGCCAACACCAAGCTGCCGGAATATCTGGCCCTGGTCGCCGCCGCCGGCCCGCTCGCCGACCGGATCAAGGCCGGCACCTACGTTTCCGGCCGGCGCTGGACCCTCAAGCTCGACGGCGTCGATGTACGCCTGCCCGAGATCGACCCGGCCGCCGCGCTCGCCCGTCTCGTTCGGTTCGAGCGCGAGGCCGGCCTTCTGGAAAAGGACATCATCGCGGTGGATCTGCGCATGTCGGACCGCGTCGTGGTGCGCCTGACCGAGGAGGCCGCCGCAACCCGCGCGGAAGCCCAGAAGGCGAAGAAGAAGGGCGCGGCCAGCTGATGCCCTTCCGATCGATCTCCGCCCGTCCCGCACCCCGCGTTTGGTAGCGTCAATGCACAGCCAACACGGCCTCACGCCGCGCCTGAAGCCGCTCTCGGCCCGACGCTCGACCACCCTCTCGGTGCTCGATATCGGAACGAGCAAGGTGGTCTGCCTCATCGCCGAGCTGCAGCCCGCCGAAGCGCTCTCCACGCTGCGCGGCCGCACGCACCTCGCGCGCATCATCGGCATCGGCCATCAGCGCTCGCTCGGGCTGAAGGGCGGCGCCATCGTGGATCTCGCCGCCGCCGAGGGCGCGATCCGTCAGGCGGTCCACGCCGCCGAGCGGATGGCCAAGGTCGAGGTCCAGTCGGTCATCGTCAATATGTCGGGCGGCCGGCTCGCCTCGCAGCATTTCCAGGCGCGGGTGAACGTCCGCTCCGGCACCGTCACGGGCAGCGATGTCGAGCGGGTGCTCGAGACCGCGAGCGCCCACGGCGTCAGCCCCGGCCGGGCCGTGCTCCACGCCCTGCCGACCGGCTACGCGCTGGACGGGCAGGGCGCGGTGATCGACCCGTCGGGCATGATCGGCGAGGCGCTGAGCGTCGATCTGCACGTCGTCACCAGCGAGTTGGCCGCGGCCCGCAACGTCATGCTGGCGGTGGAGCATTGCCATCTCGGGGTCGAGGCGGTGATCGCCACGCCCTACGCGGCCGGCCTCTCGGCTCTGGTCGACGACGAGGCCGAGATGGGCGTCTGCGTGGTCGATATGGGCGGTGGCACGACCAGCGTCGGCGTGTTCTCAGGCGGGCACCTCATCCATGCGGACGCGGTGGCGGTCGGCGGCCACCACGTCACCATGGATATCGCCCGTGGGCTCTCGACCCGCATGGCGGCGGCCGAGCGGCTGAAGACCCTCTACGGCTCGGCCCTCTCAACCCCCTCCGACGACCGGGACATGATCGCGGTCCACGGCGTCGGCGAGGACGAGGGCGAGGCCCCGGCGCACATCCCGCGCTCGCAGCTCGTGCGGATCATCAAGCCGCGGGTCGAGGAGGTGATCGAGCTGGTGCGCGACCGGCTGGGCGAGGCCGGCTTCGCGGCGCAGGCCGGCCGGCGGGTGGTGCTCACCGGCGGCGCCAGCCAGCTCGTCGGCCTGCCGGAGGTCGCCCGCCGCGTCCTCCAGGGTCAGGTGCGGATCGGCCGCCCCCTCGGGATCCGCGGCCTGCCGGAAGCCGCCAAGGGCCCGGCCTTCTCGGCGGCGGTCGGTCTGCTGGTCTACCCGCAGGTCGCCCATGCCGAGCATTTCGAGCCGCGGGGGCACGGCGCCTTCGCGGCCACCGGAACCGACAACTACCTGAACCGGGTCGGCCGCTGGCTCCGGGACAGCTTCTAGGTTTCGCCCCCACCCCACGGGTGGGTCGAAGAGAATCCGGCGCCGCGGCGTCGCACGGACAGCACAGTTAGCGAGAGGCTCGACACCATGGCCATCACCCTCCAGGCGCCGGACATCCGGGAACTGAAGCCCCGCATCACCGTCTTCGGCGTCGGTGGCGCCGGCGGCAACGCGGTCAACAACATGATTGAGTCGGGCCTGCTCGGCTGCGAGTTCGTCGTGGCCAACACCGACGCGCAGGCGCTCACCTCCTCGAAGGCCGAGCGGGTGATCCAGATGGGTCTGGGCGTGACCCAGGGCCTCGGCGCCGGCTCGCACCCGGAGGTCGGCTCGGCCGCCGCCGACGAGGTGATCGACGAGATCCGCGATCAGCTCTCGGGCGCGCACATGTGCTTCATCACCGCCGGCATGGGCGGCGGCACCGGCACCGGCGCGGCGCCGGTCATCGCCCGGGCGGCCCGCGACATGGGCATCCTGACGGTCGGCGTCGTGACCAAGCCGTTCCAGTTCGAGGGCGTCCGCCGGATGCGGACCGCCGAGAGCGGCATCCAGGAGTTGCAGGCCGCGGTCGACACCCTGATCGTGATCCCGAACCAGAACCTGTTCCGGGTCGCCAACGAGAAGACCACCTTCGCGGACGCCTTCGCGATGGCCGACCAGGTGCTCTACTCGGGCGTCGCCTGCATCACCGACCTGATGGTGAAGGAGGGTCTCATCAACCTCGACTTCGCCGACGTGCGGGCGATCATGCGCGGCATGGGCAAGGCCATGATGGGCACCGGCGAGGCGTCGGGCGAGAAGCGCGCCAACCGCGCCGCGGAGGCCGCCATCGCCAACCCGCTCCTCGACGATGTCTCGATGAAGGGCGCCCGCGGCCTGCTGATCTCGATCACCGGCGGCTCGGACCTGACCCTCTACGAGCTCGACGAGGCCGCCACCCGCATCCGCGAGGAGGTCGATCAGGACGCCAACATCATCCTGGGCGCCACCTTCGACGAGAGCCTGGACGGCATCATCCGCGTGTCGGTGGTCGCCACCGGCATCGAGCCGGCCCTGATCTCGGCGAACTCGCCCAACAACCCGGCCATCGCCGAGACCGAGCAGCGTATCGCCGAGGTTGCCGAGCGCCTGCGCGCCGAGGCCCGTACGCGCGCCGCCTCGCCGGTGCCGAGCATCCGCACCGAATCGGTCGCTCCGGCCCCCATCACCAGCCAGATGCCGGCCCCCGCGCCGCTTCAGGCCCCCGAGATGCGGTCCGAGTCGCTG